>NZ_JBXAPG010000022.1:0-120057 GCF_058803765.1 Burkholderia sp. GW821-FHT14F03 | reverse complement strand
CGTTTTTTCGGCATCGGCATATCCATGACTTTTACCTCTCATGATATGCCCCGCCCACAAAATCCCGGACAGGTCCCCCATGTTCGAGGCCTTGCATCCGTTAGCTTGCGCGAAGGCCTTGGCCTCATCGGTCCATGCGAACGGCCACGCTTGGCAGTGTCGAACCGCCTCATCCCTGCTCGGACGGTTGGGGGCATTCTCCGAGACGAAGTCGAGCCAATCGTCGATCTGTTAACTGGTTCATGGGGCATCTTCCGGTCGATACCACAACGAGTCTAACTGGCTTTCGAGGCCGCGCGCGCAATGCTCCAACTGAGGAGATGCTTGCGGCGCCCAAGTAGCTTGAGTGAAAGCAGAGATTCGGTGTTACGCCAGAATTATGCCAAATTCAGATGAGAGTCTTGATTTATAAGGCGAGATGGGGGTGTGGCTGGTCCCCCGACAGAACTCATGTGTCAATGACAGTGGGGCTTTGTGGGGTAATTTTCGAAATTTGTACCCCCAAAAACACCCCTAAGAAATCGTAGTCGTGAATTCTACAGGTGCGGTTCCACGTAGCGAGTAAGTTCCCTAAGCGGGCATTGCAATGCGCCGAACTCGGTGCGGTGCCAAGGAGTGCTGCGGCAAATTATCGAGCAGAGCAGCGCCTTCGTCTGGGGAGGTCACCGTGATCACCGACATCGCTTTCTGTGAACCTATAAACGTCAAACGATCCAGTAACTCCACGGCGATCTTTTGAGACTCATCGTTGATCGGTCGCGAAATCGGCGCGGCATTCACCAGCAGGTAAGGCGAAGCGTTTGCGCTATCTTGCCGTAGCAGCGATGCTGCAACGTCGAGTTCCAGTATCTTGCTTTCTGCTTCCTTTTGAAGTGTCAGCAGATGAGAGGGTGATTGTGGGAGGCTCGTAACTTGAACGAGATGATGTTCGTGTGCATAGTCAATCGTCATCTCAGGGGCATCGGGCCACCGAATACGTCGGTTAAACCTTGCTTTAAGATCGTTGTCGTGGCGCACGAACGCAGAGCGCAACGATCGTAGAAAATGGCTTGTAGCAGTTGAGTTTCGACGACCGCTTTCGGCTGCATCGTTGAACGAGCCGCGTGTGCCGAATGCTGACAAGGTTCGGATAGCTGCGTCGACTACCTGCCTTTCCGAATAACCACGGACCCGAGTCGGCTTACCTACGAAAAACCCATCGAACGGAGTCTGCAGGTCTTCGATATCAATACCTTCGTCTAATTGGGTGCGCATGAACATCGATACATGCTCGAGAATTCCCAACGCGGACGTCGCGCGCTTATGGCCGATCATGGCTCGAAGCTGATTCGGTTCGAACGCGACATGTGTGGAGATCGCGCGGGGATCGGGAGCGTCGTAGCGAATCGCTAGGATTGCTACCAGCCGTTCCCCGCTCGCACGGTTCAATTCCCAGATGACAGGCACGACCCTAGCCGAGAAGGGCGGTGTAGTGGTCTAATGAATCCGGACACTGATTTAGGCGAGAATGGTCGCCATGAAGAGGTGTCTGATGAGCAAGCAACGACGTACGTTTTCCCCGGAGTTCAAACAGCAAGCCGCGTGTCTGGTGCTCGACCAGGGCTATAGCTATATAGAAGCAAGCCGCTCGGTCGGCGTCGGCGAGACGGTGCTGCGCCGCTGGGTGCAGCAACTTCAGATGGAACGCCAGGGCGTCACGCCGCAGGGCAAGGCAATCACGCCGGATCAACAGCGTATTCAGGAACTCGAGGCGCGTATCGAACGCCTTGAGCGTGAGAAGGCCATTTTAAAAAAGGCTACCGCGCTCTTGATGTCGGAAGGCATCGAACGTACGAAGTAATTGATCAGATTGGCGCAAGCGAATCGGTCGAGCTGATCTGCGCGGTATTCGACGTGTCGCGGTCCTGCCTGTATGCCCATCGAGGGCGAACCCGACGCGTTGATGCCGAGCGAATGGCACTGCGTAGCCGGGTACACGAACTGTTCATCGAGAGTCGAAGCTCTGCTGGCAGTCGCAGCATCATGGGCATGATGCGCGAGGAAGGTACGGCGATTGGCCGCTTCAAGGTCAGCCGCTTGATGGAAGAACTCGGGTTGATCTGCAAGCAGCCGGGCCGCCATGCCTACAAGCAGGCCACGGTCGAGCGGATCGATATCCCGAACCATCTCAATCGCGAATTCGAGGTTGGTACGCCGAATCAGGTGTGGTGTGGTGACATCACGTATGTCTGGGCGCAGGGCCGTTGGCATTATCTGGCTGTAGTACTCGACCTGTTCACGCGTCGGGCTGTTGGCTGGGCGTTCTCGACACGCCCTGATGCCGATCTGGTCGTGCAGGCGTTGGAGATGGCCTACGAGCAACGTGGTCGACCGCAAGGCTTGCTGTTTCACTCGGATCAAGGCGGTCAATATGCAAGCCGGAAATTCCGTCAGCGCCTCTGGCGCTATCGGATACAGCAGAGCATGAGCCGTCGAGGAAATTGTTGGGACAACTCCCCGATGGAGAGGTTGTTCCGCAGCTTCAAGACCGAATGGCTACCGTCAGTGGGCTACATGTCGGCGCAGGAGGCACAGCGGGACATCAGCCACTACCTGATGCACCGGTACAACTGGATACGGCCGCATCAGTTCAATGACGGACTGGCGCCGGCGGTTGCGGAAGAAAAACTTAATGCAGTGTCCGGGATTAGTTGACCACTACAGTCGGAAATCCCGCTCGCATTCGCGGATACCACATCACCACAACGATCCGGCGCATAGACGGTACGCCAGTACGAGGGCAGTTTCGGAGCGAGATTCGACATGTCGGCGGAACTGGATTGTCTCTGGAGCAGGCCCTCGATTATGGCCAACGGTTCGCGATGGCTTTGATCGAACACGGCTTCCCAGAGAACAACGATTTTTGGAAAGAGTGAAATCAAAGTGAGTGGCCTGACGAAGGAGGAACTAGCGAACTTTTGATTGGTGCAGCCTGACCTTGACGGTTTACCTCCGCGACGCGTATGCGTAGGCTAACTGCTCTGATCTCTTGGGGCACGTAATGGCAGACGCGATCACATTCGAGCGCAAGGCACTCTACGATGAGGTATGGACCGACCCGATTGCCATCGTGGCTAAACGTTACGATCTGCCGGACGGCGCCCTTCGGAAAATATGTCGAGAACTCGCGGTGCCAACTCCATCCCAGGGATACTGGCCATCTCTGCGAATGGGCAAAGTGAAGCCCGAGCGAACTGCACTCCCTGCATTTAAAGGGCCCAGCACATACGCGTACACAGCGGATGCGAAGCGCCTAGCGATCCAAGCGGATGCTCGGCGCATTCGACAAGAAGAGTCGGCTCCCGAGAATCGAGTTGTCCCGAACGCAGATGGCCCGCTTAAAGATCCACTGGTGAAGGCTGTTGCGAAGTATCTAGACACTGCGGTGAAACATCTCGAGATGCGCAAGCGACCAGGATGGCGTCCGGCAACTTCAGCGGGTTGGATGCATGTGTTTATGACTCACTCAGGATGCGTCGATCCCGAGCACGAGTATCTACGCATCATCGTTACACCACCAATGCGCCGGCGCGCCGTATATATCGCGGATGTATTTATGTGTGCGGTACGGGCACATGGGTTCGTTGCGCGGCCCACAGAGAAGGGTGTGGAAATAGAATGTAAAGACGTCGTGATGCGCATCCGGCTGACTGAACTCGAGCGACAAGAGGCTACGGCCGACGGCCAGTCCTGGGTCGCGCTGGGCCGGTTACGGCTATCTTTGCGGCGCGTTCAATATGAGCATGGCATACCGGACGGAATTAGTATCACCGATGCGCCAGGCAAGCCAATTGAAGAGCAACTAAACGACCTGATCGCGAAGCTACGCGTTCTGGTCTTGGGGGCTGACGGCAGGGAGGAGCAACGTAAGCTAAGCGCGATCGAGCGCGAGGCGCACCGAATCAAGATCGAAGCGGAGGTGCGTGAACGTCTACGACAAGCCGAGGAAGCAAAGCGCGATGCTGATTGTGTCGATGGGCTCTTTTCTGAAGCTGATCGCTGGAGCGTGATTGAACGACGTCGACACTACCTAGATTGCGTCGAACGTGCAGCTCAAGATCAGGGAGTCGACTTGTCTATCGGATCGCCCTTACATAGTTGGCTATCGTGGGCGCGTGGTGTGTGTGATAAACATGACCCATTACGAGCACGATTGGGTTCAATCGCGTGATGGCCCAGAATGGGCGTATCGCACTGGACCATCAGCAAGAAGACGGTTTTCATATGCCCCTCTCTACGGTTTCAGCGCATCGGGCTTCATCAGCGCCTGAGGTACGGACTTCGGTCTGGTAGGTGGCTCGGTCTTCTCCCCGGTGATTCTCGCGCGTGCAATGATCGGTCGGCCGCGTGCGTTTACCCAGAAGGGGATGCCTGATGTACGTAACCACGCGACCTGCAGTTCCTCACGCGACTTCCCACGCTTGCCAATGAGAATCCCCGTGAGTTCACCGACTTCCTCGGCCGTGAGGAACAAATCACTTTTCGTTTCCAATCTAGCCTCTCTGTCGAAATCCTGTCATGTATTCTGTTCGTGAAGAGCCGGCGCAACCACAGTCCGTAAAGTTATCACCTTGACCTGCGGCGGGATATTGTGACCAATCAGGCAGTGAGTCGCCTGTTGACCATAAACGCCCAAAGTGGCGGACAGTTTACAAAATTCCGCTTGACGTCGAAGCGCGTGGGACATAATCTCGAATTGCGCTTGAAACAACAAGCGCCGGGCCTGGAAACCCGAGAGACACAGGCGGATGAGACCGCCGCCCTAGGCGGTATTTTTTCGTCCGTAGTATCGTTGCGCACTCATCTTTTATGGGTGGGCCATGGTGGGGAGGCGCTTGCGCCTGCCGGTTCCTGTGTTCCGGTTTTCCAGCCCCGCCATGTGCCCGCCCACCCCACCTGGAAATGGGATGCGGGCTCTCTCAACACAGGAGCCATCATGTCTCACCATCTGAAAGCTGCAGCTGATCTCAACCGCGTCTTCGATCGTATTGGGCCACACGGGCTCGACACGGATTACGCTGGCCGTACCCTGAACACGATCTACCGCGGTCTGTCCGGTATCCGCGCGATTTCCCAAATCCTTACGGCGAGCAGCGTAGCCGAAGACTGTGATGAGCAGCCGCTAAAGCCGGTGCTGGCCGGCGGATTGCTCGATGCGGTATCTGCGCTCTCGTCGCTGATGGTTTCGGAGATCGATAGCTTGGCAGATCACGCCTATGGCCGTGCGCAATCTGTGGAGGTGCATCATGGCTAAGCGTACCTTGTCTCCGGGATATCGGGCCGGTGCCGCGACGTTGGTGGCGATGCTTCACGAATTGGAGACATTGAAAAATGTCGGTCCATTCATGACCGGACAAAAGATTTACGCTACTCGTTCTAGTATGGATGACGTGCGGCGTGCAGGATTTGATGACACCTTGGCACTCTGGATACACATGAATCTGGTCGAGGGAGTTTGTCCATGCCTCGACCGTTGGGATCCGATCAAGGAACTGAAGGATACAGATTACTGGCAGCCGGAGCAGTGATTTAGTGCGTCGCAACATGCCGCACGAAATCGGAGTGCTGGTTGAACCGAGGGCCCGATACTGTCTCGCTGGCCCAGAGAGAACATCGTTCTCGGAGTATATTTTTCGAATCCTGTGCCGTAGGAGAAGAGGATGTCAGGAGAAGGGCAAGCAGTAAACCTTCAACTTATCGAAGACGTCAACGCCGGCTGCATAGTGGTGTTTGTCGATGAATGGGGCAACTCGCGAACTCTTGAGGCTCGCGCTGTATGCCGGGTATCGGGGAAAAATGCGATGCTCGTTGGCTATCAAATCGACGCTCGGTACGGGATTGCGCCGGAGCAACTCTGGAAGCGGATAGCGGTATCGAGGCACATAGGTTTCGTCAGAGCCGCGCCCGATTTGTCGGCCAGATCGATACCGTCACAGTACACCGAAAACGTCTTGGAACTTCTCGCGATGGCTCCGAATACCGGATGGGACCAGACGCCGAGCCAGTTCGACGACGATGATTGAATGTCTAGTCTTATCCTAGCTCGACGGAGCGAAAGCAGGGCTCCCTTACCCTGTTGGCGCGGTTCCCAATATGGGGTGCGTGAGGACGCAATGGCGAATGAATCGAATAAGCCGAGCCGGAGAGAGCATACGTACCGGATTCGGGCAGAACGAAAACATTATCAGCAGCCTTCTCTTAAGGATGAGGCGAAAAAGCTTGCCAAAGAGCGAGGCATGACTCTAGACGAGGCCACCGACGCAGTCCTTGCGGCTAGGCGGGACCATGCTCGGCAACTGACTGAGGATGCCAAGATCCGGCGTTCTGCCGGCCGCGGAACCAGAAAGCAGAAAGTGGATACGAATGACCCGGCGCAGGTGAATGCAATGAGGCCGATAAGATTTGATTCGATTGATAGTCCTGCTGGTAGACCCGATCCACAAAAAAAAGCTCCTGTGTTTTACGACTTGGACCCTGCGCAAGTGACACTCGCTGAAGCCGAAAAAATAGAGGCGAGGAAAAAGTTCGAAAAGGAGCGGGCACGGCAGCAACGGATTGAGCTTCGGGATTCCCTAGTCCTTCGTGCGGACGCATTTGCTGCTTTCGTTCTCATAGTAGAAAAGAAAGGGTTGCCTGCTCACGTCATAGACGAGAGGAAGTTTGCGGCAATTACGACGCAAAAACGATGGGATTTGGTGCCCAACGTTTTAGCGTGGTTGATCCGAGAAGATTCGGAAGTGAGGGTCGCGTTCGATGCATTTTCTGATGCCGCCAAACGATGCACGGAGAACCTACGCGTAGGAGCGAGCAAAGTGAGCGGCCACGCGAGCGAAATCATTTCCGAAAAGTATCGAGAGATGTTTTTGCAAGCTGCGTCAATCTACGCGCGAAAGCTGAGTCATCTAGAGTCGTCGCTTGATCGACTCGACGTGCTTCCGGCTGAAGAGTTGCAAAGACTGGTTGAGGACGGGGATGAACTCTCAAGGCGCATTGCCGATCTCAGTCTGCGAGTGGCTGCCGAACTGAAGAGTAGAAGTGCACGGGAAGGCAAAGCTGCACAAGACGCTCAATGGGTCCCGATTAGGAAATTCGCAGTTGACCTGGCTAGCCAGCGTCCGTACCCAAGTTTAAGGAACGCTGCGCTTTCGATAAGTAAGGAAGTCCTCGGGTTTGCCAAGACGCTGGGCATCACGATGAGCGAGTCTCAGGCTGAGAAAACCATAACTTCATACTTGAAGGATGGCGGATGGACGCCTACCCCGTCTGCGAGCAAACGGGGTACGTCGGCAAGCTAACGAGCGACTTCGGCTGGCTAACGGCCTACCGAGACTAGTCCGCGACGGCCATCATTAGCTCACCAAGTTGAACCACCGACGACCAGGATCTGTTGCACGGAAATTTCCCGCTGCCTAGATTGAGGTTGTCGTCAGTCCAGGTGAGCGAACGTGAAAAAGACAGCGGTGCAGGCCGACTCCGGCCGTCCGATCGAGCCGACCCTTCCGTGGGTCGGCCTCTCCAAATGGGCCCAGATCGCGCCCTTTATCCCGATGTGCCGCGAGAGCTGGCGAAAGCTGGGTCTCGCCGGCAAGGCTCCCCAGCCGATCCGGATGAGTCGGACGCACTCGGTATACAGCAACGCCGAGGTGCATCGCTGGCTGGCGGATCCGCTTGGTTACGTCGTGCCGGCTCAGGAAGAGCAGGAGGCGGCGTGAAGTCAGGACCCCATCCAACTGTTGGGCCCGCCACCACCTCGTCGTGCATTGATGGGCTGGGCCTGGCCGGGAAGCTTGATATCGGTGTTGCAGACGGGGCAGTGCCACCATCCGATGGTGTACTGGGTCGTCGGGTGGAGGCGCAGGACGGCCTTGCGCCGCTCGGGGCCGTCGAAGCAGGGCTGACAGATGTAGTGCTCAGGCTCCGCCGCGGATGGATTACCGGGTGCGGTGCCAACTGGCCGGGCATCTGCGCGATAAGCGAAGCTGCCCGGAACGAGTTCGAACAGCACGTAGGAGCCCTTCTCCGCGAGAGCTTCTTTGGCTTCGGCCAATTCCTTTGTGGTCTTGAGATACTCCTCCTGGAACGTCAGGAGGGCGGTGTTGTGCGCGAGCAGTCCTTGTTGGGCCTTGATCAGCGCCTCGTTCAACTCGCTGAGCTTCGCTGCCGACTGGTTGAAATCTCGAAGTCCGAGTGCGGCTCTACCGAGTGCAACAGCGGCGTTCAAGGATGTGACAGCGCTACTGATATCCGAAAAGTCCATGGGAATCCCCCGGATGGTGGTCGCGTCGATTGTGGTGATCACGATTCTACTGCCGGTGCGGATTCCCGCCCGAACGATGGGGAGGCGGCATGCCAGAACCATTAGGAGTGGTTTTCGGTGAGTTCGTCAACGATATTGCTGGCGACGTGCTGGTCGGCAAACCCACGTCTAGCGCGGTTCTCCCGGATCTGCAGGCTGAGAAAGTGGTCGTTTCCCATTTGAACGGCCCTTCGCCGCGAGAAATATACGGGAAACCGGTATAGCTTAAGCACGTCGATTGGTCATCGACGAGCAAGAGAGGCGCCCCGCGTTTGTGGGGAGTGAGGCGAGCCGAACCTCTCCGGCAAACCGATCCGACTGACCATCGGCACTCCCCAGAGGCGCGGGGATTTTTTATAGCCATTTAGTAATCCTTAGTGGATTTTTGGCAAGGATGGTAAGCATGAAAGCCGCCATTGAAAGTGATGTGATCGTTGCGGACCCGCCGTGTCAGTCGTATTCGGCGCCGCGCTGCCTGAGACGATTCAGCGTTCCGAATTTCGTCAGTTGGTCGATCAACCAGGTCGAGCACATCGAGGTGACAGGGCAGCGCCGACACGACTGCGAGCGTGAGGCTCGCATCTCCCAGCTCGGCGTCTTACTGGAGTCGCCAGTCGCTACGCCGCTATGGCGGCGCGTGTGCAAGCACGCGATGTACGGCGAGATCCGTGCACGTAGCGCCGATCAAAGACTCGTCATGGAACTGGCGATCCAGGAGTCCATGCGATGAGCTTCCAAGCGATGACATGGGCTGTCGAGCAGGATCTGCCGGCACTGCAGAAGCTCGTTTTGCTGATGCTGGCGAACTGTACCAACTCGCACACCGGGCGCTGCGATCCCTCGCATGAACGGCTGGCCAAAGAATGCGGCATGAGCCGTGATTCCGTGCGGCGGGCGATCGCCGAGTTGGAAAGACGAGGTTTGATCGAGATCCAGAGGCAGCTCCAGAACGGCGTAAATCTCCCGAACCAGTACGTCCTGAGGGTGGGGGCATCCGTGGGGGTAGTAGGTGCTGAGAGCACCGACGGGTATGTGCTGTCAGCATCTACGGTAGGTGCTGACAGCACCTGGGGTAGGTGCTCACAGCAGGGAGGGGTAGGTGCTGACAGCACCACAAAACAGGAAGTTAAACCAGGAAGTAAACCTAAAACCCTTTCGGCTGACGCCGATGTGCGTGCAGGCAAAGATTTGCAATCGGGCAACGATCCGAAATTCGAGGAAGCGTGGGGGCAGTATCCGAAGCGTGAAGGCTCGAATTCGAAGCAGGCTGCGCAGCGGGCGTGGAGCGCTCGAATCCGCGAAGGCATCGATCCCGAGGTGCTGGTTGCGGCAGTGGCCGCCTACGCGGTGGCGATGAAAGTTGCAGGCAACATCGGCACGCCGTACGTCAAGCAGGCGTCGACGTTCTTCGGCAGCGATCGGCATTTCGAGGAATACGCCAAGCCGAGCGCCTCGAGGAGCGATCTTTTCGATGGCCCGGGCCGGGAGATGCCGTGGTGGAAGGCTGCGGGATTCGCGTACCAGTGGCAGGCGACCAATGCGGGCTGTAGCGAGCGATCGTCGTACCTTTGGGCGGATGGCGTTCGTCGGGAGCTGCGAGCATGAACGCCCGAGAACTCGTCGAACGGATGGCGGAAAACTCGCAGGCCATCGCCGAGCACCTCTTGCCGAATGGCCGAAAGGCGGGCAAGGAATGGAAAACCGGCAGCACGGCTGGCGAGAAGGGGCAGAGCCTGTCGGTGTGCCTGGCCGGCGCGAAGCGGGGCGTTTGGAAGGACTTCGCCAGCGGAGAGGCAGGAGATCTTCTGGACCTTTGGCGCGCCTGCCGATCGTTGTCGGTGGCCGACGCCATGCGCGAGGCGAAGCAGTTCCTCGGCATCAGGGACGACATGCCGAAGCGGCAGGCACCGGCATATCAGCGTCCGGTGCGGCCGAAGGCTACTCGCCCGACAAGCCTGTTGGACGAGTGGTTCGGTAGCCGGGGAATCACGAATGAAACCGTCAAGGCATTCCAGATCGCCGAACAGACGCACGGCTCGAAGACGCACATCGTCTTCCCGTATCTCCGCGGTGGTGAACTGATCAATGCCAAGTACCGGAACATCGCAGACAAGAAGGACATGCGGCAAGAGGCCGGCGCCGAGCCGTGCCTGTTCGGCTGGAACCTGATCGACCCGGCGGCGCGTGTCGTTACTATCGCAGAGGGCGAGATCGACGCCATGACGCTGCACCAGATCGGAATCCCAGCTCTGTCGGTGAACGCCGGCGCTGGTAATCACCAGTGGATCGATAGCGACTGGGAACGGCTCGAACGTTTCAGTGAGATCTTGCTCTGCTACGACAACGACGAGGCCGGCCGGAAAGGCGCGCAGGAGGTCGCAAACCGACTCGGTATCGAACGTTGCCGAGTCGTGTTCTTCGATGAATCAAAGGATGCCAATGAATACCTGTTGTCGGGTGCTACGGCCGCGGATTTCCGTCGTTGTTGCGATCAGGCAGCGGGCTTCGACCCGGATGAGCTCAAGTCGATCGAGCGCTTCTGGTCGAATGTCAAATCGATGTTCTATCCGGCACACGAGGACGCGAACTGGCCGTATCTGTCGTTCTGTGGCCGCAATGAACTCTGGTTCGAATTCCGCCCGGGCGAGGTCACGGTCTGGACGGGTATCAACGGACATGGGAAGTCATTGCTGCTCGGCCAAGTGCTGCTCGGTCTGATGTGCCAAGGGGAACGCGCGTGTGTTTTTTCGGGCGAGATGAAACCGGAGATGCAGGGCAAGCGTATCGCCAAGCAACTGGGCGGTCTCGACCGTCCTACCCCGGAATACCTCGACCATATGGGTACATGGTTGCACGATCGGATGTGGGTCTTCGATCTCGTCGGCGTTGCTGCGATCGAACGCTTGGTGACCGTCTTCACCTACGGCTTCAAGCGCTATGGGATCCGCCATTTCGTGATCGACAGCCTGATGATGACCGACGTCCCCGAAGACGGTCCGGGCGCCATGACGGCTCAGAAGGAAGCGATGCGGATACTTGCCAACTTCGCTCGTCAGTACAACGTTCATGTTCATCTCGTCGCCCATCCCCGCAAAGGCCAGGACGAAAAGCGCATCCCGGGAAAGATGGACGTCGGCGGCAGCGGGAAGATCACTGACGCCGCAGACAACGTGTTTTCTGTCTGGTCGGCGCAAAAGGACCAGGACGACGAGAGTGTCGACGAGCCGGACGCGTTTCTGACGCTGCTGAAAGCTCGGAACGGCGAAACGCAACGCAGGTCGCTCGCGCTGTTCTTCAACCGAGAGTGCATGCAGTTCGGGCCGAGCGAGAGTCGCCGTCCCTACACCTATCTACCCTACAGCCGCAACGCCGAAACCATCGCAGATCTCACCGGCAGGAGCCGAAGCCATGACCCAGATGACCGAACCGTCGACCTTTAAGCGCCCGGAATGGTCTCTTGGGGCGCTTACGCAGCATTGGGTCGAGGCGCTTTTTTCGAAGATGGCGCCCTTCTACGGTTCCCGATTCGCCTCCATGTGGACGGGCGTGAGCGTCGGAGAGGTGCAAAAGGCGTCGGGGCTCGAGCTCGCCAAGCAGTTCGCGGTCGAGCCGGCGCAGCAGGGCGACGCACTGTCGCCGCGCCAGCGCGGACCCCGCGTTGTGGCGCCGGATGCGGTGGCCGACTGTCTGCGTGGCGAGGGGCTGGTGCTCGGCGAGGACCGCGAGGGCGCGCTGCGGATCGCCTGCCCGTGGCAGCACGAGCACACCACGGGCGAGCCGGACGACGGCTCGACGGTCTGGTTCCCGGCCGGCACGAGCGGTTACGACCGCGGGCATTTCAAATGCCTGCACGGGCACTGCACTGGGCGCGGCGGCGGCGAGTTCCTCGAGGTGGTTGGCTACGCCAAGACCGCGACTACGCGCAAGCGCGCGCAAGGTCGCAAACATCGGAGCAAACCATGACTGAAAACCAAACCCAGCAACCGCAGAGCATCGTCGGCGAGATCGTCGAAGGGCTGCACAACCTCGAGCAGAAGGTCGATCACCTGATCCATCCGACGGATGCGGTGCCCAGCAGCACCGAGCCCGCATGGGAACCGAATGCCACGCAACTGGCGGCGATCGCGATGGGTACGAATACGCAAACAACGCAGGAGGCTGGCAGCGCCGTGCTGGGAGAGCCGACGGCAACTGGTGCCACGGACGCGGGCGCCGCATCGGCGGACTCGTCCTCTGTCGCCGCCGTGGCTACGCCGTCTGATGCTTTGGCAGTGGGAACGCCCACGCCGCCGGCGTCAAGCGACGCGAACGCCGCGTCGCCCGCGTCGCCGACGGACGATGTCGCTGCTCACGCGCCGCTGATCCCTTCCCTGACCGCTATGGCGGCCGAGATCCGCACGCGCCTGCGCAACATCAAGTCCGTCCTGCACGGCACCGAGGACTCGGTCGCCGCGGTGATTCAGGCCGAGCTCGCAGCCATCGAGCGCGCGCTTTAAGAGGGGGACTGAGCATGGATCGCATCGACGAAGTGCTGTTGACGTGGTACGCCTGGACGAACGACTACACGCCAAAGCTCGGGTACGGGTCATGCGATCCAGCCTGCCGCAGTTTTCGCTCGACCCGGCAGTGGATGACGCTCGACGAGCTAGGCGACGAGGTCGACGCTACGATGCGCGCGTTAATTGGCGCCGCCGTCGAGCCCCTCGTCGGCGAGCTCGGCCTGCGCGAGCGCGTCGCCGTGAACGTGGCAATGCGTAACCAGCAGGCGGGCGCCATCGTCTGGCGCAACCCCCGCTGGCCAGAGACGCAGGAAGAGGACTACAATCGCGCGAAGACGCAGATCGAGCCGAAGCTGCGCGCCGCGGGGCTACTGGATAACCCATGAAGCGACTTGTCTTGCTGCTGACCGCCTGCTTGGCGGGATGCGCGACCTACCAACTCGACCTGATGCCGCGCGGAGCCGGCGCCATGGCGCACGGCGAAGCCCATCAGATCGACAAGTCGGTGGCCATCACGATCGGCAGTGAGACGTATCACGGTCGCTACGCTTACGTGCAGGGCGGCGCTTATTCGCTCGCCACGATGGGTGGCACCACGACGACAGCATTGGGCGTGAGCGCGGTCGGCAATGGCAACATGCTTGCGTCGGCAGCCGACGGCCACAACCTGCGTTGCGTGTTTTCGTTCAGTGGCTGGTCGCAGCAAGGTGCGGGCGAGTGCCTCACCGACGGCGGGCAGCTTTACGACCTGCAGATTTCTCGCTAACCATGCTCCATACGATCGCCATCATCCTGTTCGTCGCTCTGGTGACATACGCCTTAGTTGACTGACCTCTGTTTTTCTGTTTGAATGCACTTCGTGGGGCAAGTTGCGCCCTGACGAAACGTAAAGCCCGCCTAGTGCGGGCTTTTTGCATTTCTCCGCCCGCTGATGAGAGCGACGTTTGGCCCGGTTCCGCTCGGGCCTTTTCTTTTTCTGGAGCCGGTTCGTGGCCAAGCTCAGCACGTTGGCGCGCAAGCGCCTGTCACCGAAGGACTTCGCGGATCCTAAGGACCGCAATTTTCCGCTCGAGGACAAGGCGCACATCCGCGCGGCGGAATCGTACGAGCGCTACGCCACGTCAGGTGAACGCAAGAAGATCGCCGCGGCCGCGCGCCGCGCCTTCAGCAAGAAGGGCGCACGATGATCCAGCCGACGGACGATCGCATCGTCGTACTGCCGGACGAGCTGCGCGACGACGTCACGAGCGCGGGCATCGTGGTTGCGGTGCGTCAGAACATCGAAAGCCAGCGTCACCTGGGCGGCACCGGCACCATCGTGGCCGTAGGCCCCGGCAAGCGCGGCCGTGATGGCCTGCGTATGCCGCTCGTCGTCGAGCCGAGCCAGCGCATCGTGTTCGGCGAGTTCCAGCACCGCGAATACCACGAGGACGGTAAGTGCTACTTGATCATGCAGGAAGCCGACGTGTGCGGGGTCATCGAGTGAAACCGGAAGCCACGCACGTGATCTGCTGCCCGACGAGTCCGAACGACGGGAAGCACGTGCGTATCGTTTCCGAGCACGGCTACAACCCGCGCACTGATGCGTACGAGCAAGGGTTCGTCGAGGTCGAGCTGCTCGACACGGGTATCGTCGGCTCGATCGACCGGCGATTCCTGACGGCGGTGCAGTGATGCGCATCGAGTTCTCGCCCGAGATCTTCGATCGCATTTGCGACGAGATTGCGACAGGCAAGAGCCTGCTCGAAGTGTGCCGACAACCGGGCACGCCGAACCGCCGGACTTTCGAGCGTTGGTGCGAGCGCGATCCTGCATTGAAAGCGAGATACGACGATGCATGCCGCGCGCGCGAAGATGTGATCTTCGAGGAAATCCTCGAAATCGCGGATGACACGACGCACGACACGACCGTCACCGACCACGGCGAACAGCCGAATAGCGAGTGGATCTCGCGCTCGCGTCTGCGCGTCGACGCGCGCAAATGGGTGCTCGCGCGCATGAACCGCAAGAAGTACGGCGACAAGGTCGATTCCGAAATAGATGTGAAGGGCGAGATCAAGACGATCACGCGTCGTATCGTCGACCAGAAGCGGGATGACGAAGATCCTGAAAGCGTTGCCGACCTGGTATGACCGCCGACCTGGTGATCG
The DNA here is from genome assembly GCF_058803765.1 of Burkholderia sp. GW821-FHT14F03. Lineage (NCBI taxonomy): Bacteria > Pseudomonadati > Pseudomonadota > Betaproteobacteria > Burkholderiales > Burkholderiaceae > Burkholderia > Burkholderia sp. GW821-FHT14F03. The sequence goes on along the minus strand of NZ_JBXAPG010000022.1, from coordinate 105,073 downwards.
AGACGCCGCGGGTGTTCCTGCCGCTGCTCACGCCCGCTCGCTATAAGGGTGCGCACGGCGGGCGCGGCTCCGGAAAGTCGCATTTCTTCGGCGAGATGATCATCGAGCGCTCGGTGCTCGAGAAGACGGACATCGTCTGCGTGCGCGAGCGGCAAAAGTCGCTGCAGCAGTCGGTGAAGAAGCTGCTCGAATCGAAGATTGAGAGCCTGAACGCGGGCTATTACTTCGACGTGCTCGACGCCGTGATCAAGAGTCGCCTCGGCGGCCGGATAATCTTCGAAGGGATGGCGAATCACACGGCCGAGTCGATCAAGTCGCTGGAAGGCTACGACATCGCGTGGGTCGAGGAAGCGCAGACGCTGTCGCAGAAGTCGCTCGACATGCTGCGCCCGACGATCCGCAAGCCGGGCAGCGAGCTCTGGTTCTCGTGGAATCCGCGCCACGCGACCGACCCGGTCGATGCGCTGCTGCGCGACGACAACCCGCCGCCCGACGCGGCAGTCGTGCAGGCGAATTACGCCGACAACCCATGGTTTCCGGATGTGCTGCGCGCCGAGATGGAGTATGACCGGGCGCGCGATCCGGACAAGTATTCGCATATCTGGCTCGGCGCGTACCAGCAGAGCAGCGAAGCCCGTGTGTTCCGCAACTGGCGCATCGAAGAATTCGAGCGGCCGGCGGGCACGATCTTCCGCCTGGGCGCGGATTGGGGCTTCTCGGTCGATCCGAGCGCGCTGGTGCGCTGCTCGATCGACGGCAATGCGCTGTACGTCGACTACGAGGCGTATCAGATCGGCTGCGAGATCGTGAATCTGCCCGAGCTGTTCATGGGCGTGCCAGATGCCGAGAAGTGGCCGATCACAGCCGACTCGGCACGGCCCGAAACGATCAGCTACATGCGATCGCACGGTTTCCCGCGCATCCAGTCGGCGGTGAAAGGCGCAGGCAGCATCGCCGAAGGTGTCCAGTTTCTGCAGTCGTTCGACATTATCGTGCACCCGCGCTGCAAGCACCTGATCGACGAACTCACGCTGTACCGCTACAAGAGCGATCCGCTCACGGATCAGGTGCTTCCCATTCTTGAGGACAAGGACAACCACGTGATTGATGCGCTTCGCTATGCGTGCGAGGGCGCGCGGCGCGCCGTCAAGCGCGTCGTTGCGGTCCAGCCGGTACAGCCCGTGATGCCCGCGTTCCCCGGTAGCTGGATGGGGGGCTGATCATGGCCAGCACTTCGACTCGTACGCGCCGCGTCACCAGCAGCGACTCGGGTGCAGGCATGAATGCGGTCATCAAGGAAGCGCAGGAGTGCCTCAAGATCGCGATCGAGGCCGAAACGCAGAACCGCTCGGAAGCGCTGAGGGACCTGAAATTCGCGGCCGGCGACCAGTGGCCCAGCATGATCCAGACGCAGCGCCAGCTGGAGCACCGACCGTGCCTGACGGTCAACAAGACCGACAGCTTCGTGCGCCAGACGGTCAACAACATGCGCGAGCAACGTCCGCGCATCCAGGTGCATGCCGTCGCAGACGGCGCGGACAAGCAGAAGGCGGACGTGATCGCAGGTCTTATGCGTCACATTCAGGTCGCGAGCAATGCGGACGTTGCTTACGACACCGCGGCCGATTTTCAGGTGCGTATGGGATGGGGCTACTGGCGCGTTGCGGCGCGCTACACGCGGTCCGACAGCTTCGATCAGGAACTGTACATTGACCGCGTGCGCAACCCGTTCACGGTCTACATGGACCCGTCACATACGCTGCCGGACGGGTCGGACGCGAACTGGTGCGTGATCACGGACCTGATGACGCGCAAGAAATTCGAGCGCAAATGGCCGAAAGCGCGCTGGGTCGACCTGCGTGCGCTCGGCGCGGGCGACGATCTGCACCAGTGGGCGACGAAGGACGAGATCCGCGTCGCCGAATACTGGAAGGTCGAGCACGTGCGGGACACGCTGCTGATGTTCTCGAATGGCGAGACGCATTACCGCAGCCAGATCACGCAGGACGATCTCGACCGAGCGGCCGGCAACGGCCTGACTGTCGTGCGCGAGCGCGACACGGTGCGCCGCTCGGTGAAGTGGTACAAGCTGACCGCGCTGGAGATCCTCGAGGAGCGCGAGTGGCCCGGGAAGTGGATCCCGGTCGTGCCGGCCTACGGCGCCGAGTACGAGCTCGAAGGCAAGGTCATCCGCTACGGCATGGTGCGCATGCTCCAGGATCCGCAGCGAATGTACAACTTCTGGCGCACCGCCGAAGCCGAGCTCGTCGCGCTCGCGCCGAAGGCACCGTGGCTTATCGCGGAAGGGCAGATTGAAGGGCAGGAAAACGTCTGGAACCAGGCGAACCAGCGCAGTTTCGCGTACCTGCAGTACAAGCCGCAGTCGCTCGATGGCCAACCCGTTCCGCCACCTCTGCGGCAGCAACCGCAGGGCATGCCGGAAGCGCAGGTCAATGCGGCGATGGGCGCGAGCGAGGACATGAAGGCCGTGGCCGGCATGTTCGACCCGGCGCTTGGCGCCGAGGGGCAGGAGACGTCGGGGGTGATGGTGCAGCGCCGGCAGCAGCAGTCGGATCGCTCCAACTTTCATTTCTACGACAACCTCTGCCGCTCGATCCGCCATACCGGCAAGATCCTGCTCGACCTCATCCCGCATTACTACGATGTCGAGCGCACGGTACGCATCATTGGCGAGGACGGCGTCCCCGATAGCGTGACGATCAACCAGAAGCAGGTCGATCCGCAGACGCAGGCGGTGCAGCAGGTGCTCAACGACGTGACGATCGGCGAGTACGACGTCGTGATCGATACGGGCCCGGGCTATCAGACGAAGCGCGAGGAAGCGGCCGAGCACATGCTCCAGTTGCTGGCCACACCGCTCGGCCAGAAGGTCGCTATGCTCGCCGACGACGTGATCCTGCGGCAGTTCGATTGGCCGGGCGCCGACCAGATCGCCGACCGCATGGCGGCGGCGAACCCGATCGCGCAAGCTGAGCAGCAACTGCCGGATAACGTGCCGGACGAGGCCAAGGCCATGATCGCGCAGCTGCAGACCCAGCTCAAGCAGGCCACCGGCCTGGTGCAGCAGCTGCAGACCGACCTGAAGTACAAGCTGACCGTCGAACAGACCCGGCAGCAGGGCGAGATGCAGCGCGCGCAGATGCAGGACGACACGAAGCGGCACGACGTCGAGAGTCGCGACGCGACGGCACGCGACATCGAAGAGATCAAGGGCCACGTCGCACTTCTGCTTGCGCACATGGAAGGCAAGCGCGAAATACGCGCTGTCGAGGCAGCGGCGAAGAACGACGCAACGCATTGAGAACAGCTTCATCCTCGCTCGCACGGCTTCCCCAAGGCCGAGCGGGCGTTTTCATTTGGGGATTCGTGGAGTAGATCCATGTCCGAAACTCGCACTGTTGTCACTTCCGAAACGCTGATGCAGCAACTGACCGGCGCGCCCCCGGCCCCCGAAGTCAAGATGCCCGATCATGCGGGCGACGATGGCGCGGGCGCTGTCGCCGCGGCGGATGCTCAGCAGCAACCGAAGAAAAAGCCATTGGTCGAGGAACTCGTGCGCACGCGCCATGAGCGCAATGCTGCGCGCGGCGAGGCCGAAGAAGCATCCGCGCGCGCCGCGCGCCTGGAAGCCGAATTGGTCGAGCTGAAGCAGCAGTTGCATGCCTCGCAGGCGCAGCCCGCGCCGAAAGACCTTGATCCGAAGCCGGAGCGCGCCCAGTTCGTTAGCGATTCTGACTTCATGGAAGCGCTCGCGGAATGGACGGCCGACAGGAAGTTGGAAGAACGACAGCAGGAAGCGCAGCAAGCTCGCGCGGCCGCTGTGCAGGAACAGTTGATCGATGACTGGCAGCGCCGGCTCGATCTGGCGAAGGCCGATCTGGCCGACTTCGACGAAGTGGTCGGCAAGTCCGAAATCGACATGCCGAATCACCTGTATTTTGCGATCGTCGAGAGCGATGTCGGCCCGCAGCTGGCGTACTACTTCGCGAAAAATCCCGACGAAGCGCGGCTGTTGAAGGGCATGAGCCCGACGGCAGCGCTGCGCACGCTCGGCAAACTCGAGGACCGTCTGTTAGCTGAACAAGCCACGGCGATAATGTCCCCCGAGAAGAAAGATCCGGCTCCTGCTGCGGCCGCAAGCGCGCAGAAAACCCCCGAAGTTTCGAAGGCGCCCCCGCCGATCGACCCGCTGCGGGACGCATCCACGCCCGTCGAGAAACCGACGTCGCAGATGACGTTCCAGGAATACAAGGCGCACCGCGCCGCCCAGCAGGCCGCTCGCCGACGGTAACGCCCAGACCAATCCGTAAAACCCGCTTCGGCGGGTTTTTGCATTTCTGGAGCTTGAAATGAGCAACAACCAGCTTACCATCAGCGATATCACGAACGAAGCGCTGATGGTTCTCGAAAACGAGCTGACCTTTACCGACAAGGTCAACAAGGAATACGACGACAAGTTTGCGATTCCCGGCGCGAAGATCGGTTATACGGTCAACGTCCGCAAGCCGGCGCGCTTCAAGGGCACCGTCGGCCCGGCGCTGAACGTCGAAGACTTCGTCGAATCGAGCGTGCCGGTCACGCTGAGCACGCAGTTCCACGTCGATACGCAGTTCACGATGGCCGATCTGCTGTTGTCCATGGACGATTTCTCGCGGCGCCTGATCAAGCCGGCCGTTGCGGCAATCGCCAACAAGATCGACTTCGACGGTACCACGTTCGCGTACCAGAACACCGCCAACGCGCTCGGCACGCCGGGCACGAAGCCGACGGACCTGCTCCCGTTCCTGAACGCGGGCGCCACGCTTGATTCGGAAGGCGTGCCGCGCGACGGCGAGCGTTACATCTGCCTCGACCCGTTCACGATGGCCAACACCGTGAACGTCCTGAAGGGTCTCTTCAACCCGCAGGCGCAGATCGGCGAGCAGTACAAGAAAGGCCTCATGGGCCGCGACACCTGCGGTTTCGACTGGTACCAGGATCAGAACGTGGTCTCGTACAAGGTCGGTGCCCAGGGCGGCACGCCGGTGTTCTCGACCGCGGGCATCTCGTCGGCGCTGATCACGTCCGGCTGGCAGGACAACGGCACGCTGTACACGACCGGCTGGACGGCGTCGACCAACGTCCTGAACGTGGGCGACATCATCACGATCGCTGGCGTGTATGCGGTCAACCCGCAGAACCGCGCCGCCTGGGGCACGCAGACGTTGCGCCAGTTCGTGGTGCGCCCGGCGGTCGGGACGCCGTCGAACGGCACGTTCACGCCGATCACCAACAGCTTCGGCCAGGTGGTGGGCGGTTCGTACACGTCGGACGGCAGCGGTGTGCTGCAACTCACGATCGCGCCGGCGATCATCAGCGCGGGCCAGTTCCAGAACGTGATCGCGGCGCCGGCCAATAGCGCCGCGATCACAGTGTTCGGCGCCGCCAACACGCTGTCGCCGCAATCGCTGGCCTTCCACCGCGATGCCTTCACGCTTGCATCGGCCGATCTCGAATTGCCGGATGGCGTGCACTTCGCCGGTCGCGCGGCCGACAAGCAGACCGGCCTTTCGATCCGCGTGGTGCGCCAGTACACGATCAACAACGATGCCATCCCGACGCGTCTCGACGTGCTCTACGGATGGGCGTCGTTGTATCGCGAAATGGCCGTGCGCATCGCTGCGTAACCCAGATTGCCCCGCCTCGCGCGGGGCTTTTCCCTTTCTAGGAGAAGGAAATGCCGAACACCAATCCGGGCCCGGCGGTCACCTCGAGCAATACCTCCGTCGCCGCCACCGGCAACCTCGCCAACGAGTGGGTGCTCTCGCTCGTTCCCGGCCTCACCACGTCGATTCCCGCGGCTTCGTCCGCTGAAATCTCCGTGACGGTTCAGGGCCTCGCGCTGAACGACTTCGTCGAGGTCAACAAGATGAACCACATTGCCGGTCTGTCCGTCGGCAATGCGCGGGTCTCGGGCGCCAACACGCTGGCGATCCAGATGGTGAACTCGACAGCGGCGCCGATTGCGCTTCAGGCAGCAGATTCCTATCTGCTGTCGGTCGAGCGTCCGCTTGCTGCGCAGGCGTCGACGAGCCTGCCGACCAGCATCCCGTCGTAATCGACCTGGGGCGCCGAGGCGCCCCGTTTCCACTGAGGTTCCGCGATGGAATACCCGAAGATGATCTACAAGGCAGCGGCGCCCGTTGCCGATCAAGAAGCGCTTAAGGCCGCACTGGCCTCGGGCGAAGTGCAGACGCGCATCGTGAACTCGGTGCGCGAAGAAAAGGCCGCAACCGGCTTTACGGCCGATCTGGCCTCGCTGGTCGCGAAGTCGGCTGCTGACGATCTGATCTGATGGCTACCGCGCTCGATGTGATTCAAGGTGCGCTGAAGCGCATCAACGCGTACGCACCGGGCGAAGTGCTGGACAACGCAGATGCGCAGGATGCGCTCGTTGTGCTCAACGACTTGCTTGATAGCCTGTCGAACGAGCATCTCGCATGCTACCAGCGCGTCGAGAACATCCTGCAGCTGCAGTCGGGCAAGAACATCTACACGATCGGCAACCCGGTTGGCGGCACGCTGCTCGGCACGACCGTGCAGGGCACCAACGTGATTTCGGGCGTGATCGCGATGCCGTCGAACATCCAGCTCGGCGGGGCGCTGACGGGCGCTGGCATCCCGACCGGCGCGACGGTATCGGCAATCGGCGCGAACACGATCACGATGTCTGCGGCGGCAACGGCCACGTTCGCGCAGCTTGAGCAGATTACTTTCACGACGCCCGGCGACTTCGCGGTGCAGCGGCCGTTGCGCGTCGTCAACGGTTTTACGCGCCTGACGACGAGCGGCATCTCGCAGGTCGATTACCCGATCGAGATCATCTCGGTCGATCAGTGGTCGGCAATTGGCCTAAAGAACCAGCCCGGTCCGTGGCCGAAGGTCGTCTATTACGATGCCGCGTTTCCGCTCGGGACGATGTATTTCTTTCCGAATCCGTCGCAGGGCGGTGAGTTGCATCTCTGGACCGACAACCTGTTCACAGACTTCCTGACGCTTACCACGCAGGTGAGCCTGCCGCAGGGCTACGTGCGGTTCCTGAAACTCGCGCTTGCGCTCGAACTGGCACCGGAATACGGCAAGCAGCCGTCGCCGCTGCTCGTCGGCCAATACATTCAGGCGAAGACCGCCGTGAAGGCGCTGAACACGCAGGCGCAGAGTATCGCGACGTACGACCGCGCGATTGCGGGCGGCGCGCGCAGCGATGCCGGTTGGATCTTGCATGGGGGCTTTCAGTGAGCCAGTTTCCGTTCGTAGGGCAGGCCTACGAGGCGCCGATGCTCCTGCAAGATGCAGAGAAGTGCGTCAACTGGTATCCAGAAGTCAGCCAGAACAGCGATTCAAAGACGCCTGTCGCGCTGCTCGGCGCGCCGGGGCTCGTGCAACTAGTTGTATGCGGCTCGGGCCCGGTGCGCGGCTGCTGGGTACTGCCCGGCGGTCTGCAGGCGATCGTGGTCTCGGGCAACGCGGTTTTCATGGTTTCGTCGGCGTTCGTCGCGACTCAGATCGGCACGCTACAGTCGACGACCGGCCCCTGCGTCATTCGGGACAATGCCGCCGGCGGTATCGCGGTGATCTCAGACGGCCCGAACGGCTATGTCGTGAACATCGCGGGGCAGACCGTCAAGCAGATCGGCGACCCGGCATGGATGGGCGCGGCACGTATCGCTTTCATCGATGGCTGGCTGATCTTCAATAAGCCGGGCTCGCAGACGTTCTACACGTCGCCGCTGTATTGGAACGGCACGGATCTGATGGACCCGACGTACTTCGCACTGAAGGATTCCAGCACCGATAGGCTGGTGACGATGCTCGAGAACATGCGCGAGCTCTGGCTGGTCGGAGAGCGCACGTCAGAGGTATGGTTCGACGCCGGCGGCGGGTTTTTCCCGTTCTCGCGTCTGCAAGGCGTGACGCCGCAGCATGGCTGCGCAGCTCCGCATAGCATCGCGCGCGTGGGCGATTCGCTGGTATGGCTCGGCAAGAACGAGCAGGGGCAGAACGTCGTAAAGCGGACAGTCGGCTATCAGATCGAGAATTTTTCCACCATCGGCGTCAATCATGCGATCGCCGGGTATTCGATCACGAATGACGCGATCGCGTATGCCTATCTCGAGGACGGCCACCTGTTCTACGTGCTGACGTTCCCGACGGCAGACCACACGTGGGTGTTCGATGCGCAGACCAGTATGTGGCACGAGCGCGCCAGCTACGACCCGGTGGCCGGGCTGTTCCATCGGCACCGCAGCAATTGCCACATGAACTTCCAGAACATGACCGTGGTCGGCGATAGTTCAAGCGGCGCGCTGTTCCAGCTATCCCGCAAGGCGTACACGGATGCCGGCGCGCCGCTCGTTGCCTGGCGCCGCACGCCGCACATTTGGGACAAGAGCAATCGCGAGCGCGTTTTCCATTCGCAGCTGCAGATCGAATTCGCGCCCGGCGTGGGATTGCAGACGGGGCAGGGCAACAATTCGCAGGCGGTCTTGAGCTGGTCGGATGATGGCGGTCAGACGTGGGGCAATGAGCATTGGCGCTCGATCGGCCTCGCGGGGCAGACGAAGAATCGCGCCATCTGGCGGCGGCTCGGCACGGCTCGCGATCGCGTCTATGACGTGAAATTTTCTGACCCAGTGCCGCGAGACGTAGTGGGCGCGAGTTTGGTTGACGCATGAACGATACCGTCTTCACCACCGGCGATCTGCCGAATCATGCGATTCCGCCGATCGGTCCTGATGGCCGATGGACGCGTGAATGGTGGATGTTCCTCGTCGCGATTTTTAATCGGACCGGTGGCGCGGGTTCACCGATCGACATCAATACACTGCAGCAAGCCGACGATATCTCTCAGGGCGTGCCGTCGACCACGCAGGCTACGCAGGATGCTCTATATGGGGTAGAGCAGCTTTGGCATGAGCTATCGCCCCCGCCGACAGTGAATCTGTCTGCCGTGTTGACGCGGCTGGATATGCTCGAGACAGCACTTCAGCTGACCTCTGATTTTTCCGCGGTTCTGCAGCGCATCGGGGAAGTCGAGTCGCAGCTGGTCGAGCCGAAAACGACAACCGCGCCGATGCTCGAGCAATGGAATGCGCCGGCCTTGCTCAATTCCTGGGTTAATTATGGCGGCGCATTCAATCCGGCTGGGTATTGGAAAGATCCATTTGGCGTCGTTCATCTGAGAGGTCTGGTGAAATCCGGGACGGTTGGCCAAGCAATTTTCACGCTCCCAAAAGGGTATCGCCCGGCGAACACGGAAGCAATTTCCGTCGCATCTGCCGATGCGTTTGGTGAACTTCGGATTGACGGCACTGGAAATATCGTCGCATTCGTCGGAAGCAATACCTGGATGTCGATGGATAGCGTAACGCTCAGGGCTGCGCAATGATCCGATTTCTCAATTTCGGGTAAATCATGGCAATCACGTATCAGAAATTTTTTCAACCGGTTCAACTTGGTACCGCCCTGGCGACAATCTACACGGCGCCATCGCAGCCCGTTGGTGTGTTGCTGCGCGGCGGCCGTGTGCGGTTGACGAATACGACGGGCTCTGCGGTGTCGGCGCAGTTGAATGCGGTGCCCGCCGGCGGTACGGCCGGAGCGGGGAACCAACTGGTACCGACCAACTATACGGTCCCGGCCAACGGCTGGATCGACATCGATCTGCCAATCATGGCGGCCGGCGATATTTTGCAGGGCCTCGCTGGTGTCGCCAATGCGATCACGGTCCATGCGATGGCCGGCGGCCTCTTCTCGTAAAGCGGAGAGATCCTTGAATATCGCCATCGAAACTTTCACGCGCGAACTCGCAGAAGAGATTATCCCGCTTGGTCAGCAAAGTTGGGATGAGTGTTCGGAGATTAAAAGAGACACCTGTGCTTACCACGGGCAGCGCGGACTCGCGATTGATCCCGACATTGATCAGTTTCTCTACCTTCAGGACCATCAGTCGCTAGTAACAATGACTTTGCGCGACGCCGCCGGCGTCTTGCGCGGGTACGCATTGCTCATCCTCTACAAGAGCCTGCACCTGAGAACCGAATTGTGTGGGAACGTCGATACGTTCTATGTGCAGCCAGATCATCGGCTTTCCATGTGGCGTTTTATGTCGCATATCGAAGACGAGCTCCACGATCGAGGCGTCAGTATCGTTGGATGGCCGGTTACAAGGGATGGGAAGCTATACGAGATTCTCCAGCGACGCGGCTACATCGCCGATGACGTGGTGATGGAACTCAAGCTCAAAGATCTTCCGAAGGAATAGCCATGTGCGTTGCAGCAGCAATTGCCGGAGGTGCCGTAGCGTCGGCCGGTATCGGAGCCGTGTCGTCGCAGTCCGCCGCGAACACGCAGGCCGACGCTGCGAACAACGCGACGAATGCCCAATTGGGCATGTTCAACACGACGCAACAGAACCTGCAGCCGTACATGAGCGCCGGCAGCAATGCGCTGTCCACCTTGACCGGGCAATTGCCGTCGTTGAACACGCCGATGGCGATCCAGCCGTCGATCAACAATACAAACTGGCAGCAGTACATGTCGCCTGCGTACAACTTCCAGTTGCAGCAGGGCCAGCAGGCGTTGCAGAACAGCCAGGCGGCGCAGGACGGTGTACTATCCGGCGCCGCGCTGAAGAGCCTGGTCAATTACAACCAGAACATGGCGGGGACCGCGTTCCAGAACGCGTTCAACGACTACCAGACGCAGTACGGCAACCAGTTCAACCAGTACCAGACGCAGAATCAGAACATCTACAACCGGCTGTCGAATCTCGCGAACCTCGGAGAAAACGCGGCGGCGAACGTGGGGCAGGCGGCCACGCAAACCGGTGCGAACGTGGCGAATACGACGATGGCTGCTGGCAATGCGCAGGCGGCCGGCACGATGGGGATGAACAACGCGATCACGGGCGCAGTGAATAACGGCATGGGCTACTACATGCTGAACTCGCTCGCCAATCCGTCGGCGGCATCAGGCGGCATGTGGACGCCCGCGACGGCCACCGGCGCTTCTGCATGGGGGCTTACGTAATGGCTACGCTCGATACCTCAATCCCGCTGCAGGCGCAGCAGTTCAATCCGTTCCAGTCGATGGGGCAGGCCACGCAGGCACTGTCCGGCCTTGCGCAGCTGCAGAACATTCGGCAGCAGAATCAGCTGATGCAGGCCGAGACGACGAACCTAAACAACCAGGCCGACCAGACGACCCAGCAAAACGTCGAGTGGAAGGCGTACGCGGATCTCCTGAAGAACGATCCCGATCACCTGATCCACGACCCGAATACGGGGTTGCTGGACACGCAGAAGGCGCAGCAGTGGCAGATGAATAACATGCCGCTGACCGGTGCGCAGTTCGGTGATGCGCTCGTGAGCCACATGAACACGGTCAACCAATGGCGCACGAACGTAGCGAATACCAGCGACCAAGACCGCGCGCGCATCGCGTCGACGGCCAGCGCGTTCATGGGGCCGAACGGCGTTGTAGGCACGCCCGAGCAAATTGGGAATGCTTTCAATACGCTGCGCGGCCAGCTCGCATCGGATGGCGGTCAGGCGACGTGGAATATGGCGATGCAGGGCCTGCACAACGTGCAGAACAACCCCGCGGGGATGCAGATGCTTCTTGGCTCGATCTCCAGAATCGGCACGCCCGCAGCGACCCAGGCCGCTGCGCGGCAAAGCGCTACCTCGTTCATCAACAACGGCGCCACGACGATGCCAGTCGCGAATACGAGCGACTTCGGCGCTGCGCCGGGCACCGTGACTGGCGTTGGCGTCAATAACCAGCTCGGCCCGGGCGAACGCCAGCAGGTCGGTACGAACCAGCTTACGGGCGGCCCCACCGTGATCAGCCGCGATGCGAACGGCAACGTCACCAGCATCACGAATGCGCCGACGCAGGGCGTTTATGTGCCGCAACCGGGCGATGCTCAGGCGCTGCCTGTCCTGCAGAACGAGCGCGACGCCGCGCGCGTGCAGTTCGCGAATGCAGGGCTGCAGCATACGAACAACCAGATTGTGCTCGACAATATCGATAACGTCGGCGCGACCGGGGCCGCCGGGCAGGCGTTCCGCAACATCGCAAGTGCATTCGGGTTCAACGCGGGCGACGCCAAGGATTCCGCGACGGCGTACGATCTGGTCGGCAAGGGGCTTGAGCGCTCCGCGCTGCAGGCCGCGCAGTCGATGGGGCCGCAGACGAACGCCGGCCTTGAGGCGCAGATCAAGGCGAATGGCTCGCTATCGTACACGCCCGAGGCGATCAAGCAGGTTACGCGCCTGAACGACGCCATCACGTCCGGTACGCAGGCGTACCAGCCGGGTCTCGAGCGCGCGATCGCGGCGAATCCGTCGGCGGGGGTTTTCGCGAAGCGTCAGTTTGACCAGGCATGGGGCGCGAACTTTGATCCGCGTATCTTCGAGATGTACAACGCTGCGAAGGGCGGTGACACCGCGACCGTAAATTCGATCGTCAGCGGCCTGGGCGGCAAGAATTCGGCGCAGTTCAAGTCGCTGATGAAGAAGGCCGCAAACCTCACGCAGCTGAGCAACGGCGGGAGCCTCGAATAATGGACGATCTGCTCGCGACGCTCGAGCAGGCGACGGGTGCCCCGCCGGTACAGTCGCCTCGGGGCGGGGTGTCGGCATTCGACCCGGCGAAGAATTACGGCACGCCCGCGCAGATGCTGGACAACCTCCAGAACCAGGAGAGCAGCGGGGGCAAGAATCTCGTGAACCCGACGACGGGTGCGATGGGTCCGTATCAGTTCCTGCCGTCCACGCTCGCGACGCTGCGCAATCAAGGCATCAAGTTCGATCCGTTCGACCCGCAGCAATCGCGCGCGGCTGCCGACTGGTACATCCAGAAGTTGAAGCAGCAGAACGGCGGCACGTACCAGGGTGCGCTCAAGGCCTATGGCGGCTTCGTGCACGCAGATCCGACGCAGTACATCGACCATGTGATGAACGGCGTGCCGGGGTTCCAGAGCAGCGTGCCGGCGGCCACGACGCCCGGTCAGTCGAGCGTCGGCCAACAGCCATCCGGCTATAGCGGCCCGACGTCGGACCTGGTGAGCACGCTGCAATCGGCCATCGACACGCCGCAGCAAGCTGCGAAAGCGCCAGCGCTGCCGCCGCAAGCGCAGCCTCAGCAGGAAGCCAGCGCGCTCAGCACGTTCGGGCATGGGCTCGCTGGCCTTGCCGATACGGTACTGAGCGCGCCGGGCGCGGCGATGCAGGCCGGCGATTACGCCGTACGCCGCGCGCTCCAACAGACGCCGCAGCAGGCCGAGCAAGGTGCGGCCGGCGACTTCGGCGGTTCGATCCATCCGGTCGGCAACTTGTTCGGTGTTACGAACACGGCGGGCTATCAGAACGAAGGTTCACAGCAGCTTGCGCAGCTCGCGGGCGGCGCGCTTAACAAGGGCGCGACTGCCGTCGCTAACGCAACCGGATTGCCGCAGCAGGACGTAACGAACATGGCCGGCTCGCTCTCGATGCTCGCGCCGGGTGCGGTCAAGGCCGTGGCGCCGGTCGCGCGCGATGCCGCGCTGGCGACTGCTGCCGAGGACGTGAACGCACGCCTGGCAGCTGCGCCTCATCCGACCGGCCCTGAGATGCAGCCGCGCCCCGTAGTGGGCGGCGGCGCGGCGTCGACCAACCTTAATCCGTACCCCGTTCTGACGGGCGAGGACGTATCGCGCGGCGCGTTCCCGCAGGTCAAGCTCTCGAAGATTTCGCAGGACGTGACGCCGCAGGAGCAGTCGGTGCGTGCGGGCATCGTCAATCAGATCATGGGCGACAACGCTGGAAGCGTGCGCACCGGCGTGATCACGGGCAACGAGAACACGCTACGCGACGAGTACGCCGCCGCGAAGTCACCGATCCAGACACCGGCGTCGCAGGCGATGAAGGCGCAGATCGCGAACGAACAGCAGGCGCTCGCTGACTACGCGCAGCAGCGCGTCGATGCGACCGGTGCGAGCCCGAATATCCTGAGCAACGAGGAGCGCGGCCGCGTCATCAACGACGCGCTCTACGGTCCCGACGATAGCCTGACGTCTTACCTGCGCAATGCGAAGCGCCACATCTATGACGAGGCACGCGCGACGGCGGGCGACAACGCAATCGAAACCTCGCACGTCGATGCGCTGCTAGGTGATCCGCAGTTTCAGGCTGGCGTGCGCCTGAGCGGCAACGAAGGCACCGTGGGCGGCGCAGCCGACCTGATCAATCTAGCGCGCACGACCGGCTTTCGCGATCCCGTTTCGGGCGACATGTACGCGCCGAACAGCGTGGCAGCGTGGGATGCGGTGCGCAAATCGATCAACAGCGAATGGAGCCCGGCGAACCGCAATGTGGTGCGCCAGATCAACGGAGCGATCGACCGCGACATCGCGGCGGCCGGTGGCCAGGAGCTCTACAAACTCGGCGATCGCATTCACCAGGCCGAGCAGACGTTGCTCGATTCAAAGGGCATCGGCTCGGCGCTCGGGGAATATGACGCGAACGGCATCAAAACAGGCCCGTCGCTCGAGAGCATCCCGCAGAAACTCAATACGCTGCCGCTCGATCAGTGGCAGCACATCCACGACACGCTCGACGAGCTGTCACGCGGGCAGATCCGTGGCGCGCCGGATGGCATGCCCCCCGTTCCCGACGAGGTCATGCAGAGCGCGGCCGCCGCGCGCGATGAGATGAACGGTGCGCTCGCGCGTTCGGTGTACGAGGCCGGCGCGGCGAAAGCCGGCGTCTGGAACCAGAACGCCGTCAATAAGGTGCTGAATTCGTCGGTCGGACAGAAGATCATGCGTAACTTCTCGCCCGAGGAAGCGCAGGCCTTCCACACGCTCAATTATGGCGGCCAGATCATGCCGGGCGTGCATTCGTACGAGGGCGCGGGCAACCAGCTATCGCGCCTCGCGAAACCGGGATTCGTCGAGAAGTATGCGCCGAGCGTTGGCGTGAACGCCGGTCACGCCTTAGGTGCGGCGATGGGCATCCCTGGCGCGCGCTGGCTCGGTTCACTCGCCGGCGAGCGCGCCGGCCGGAAGCTGTCCGACCTCGCGGAAGGGCGGCGTGCGCAGAAGCAATACACGAACGTCGTCAACGAGATGCGCCGCAACGCGCAATCGGGCAACCGATAGGCCAGCTACCACACGGGTACCGAAGCCGTCCTCGAGGCGGTTTTTTCTTTTTGGGGATCGGCAATGACCGTACAGCTTGCGCCGTTGGCCTTCCAGCGGTTCTGCGACAACAATGGCAACCCGTTGGCTGCGGGGCAACTCTGGACCTATGCGGCGGGGACGACCACGCCGCAGGCGACGTACACGGATAGTACGGGGACGACGCCGAATCCGAATCCGGTGCCAATCAACGCCCGCGGCGAGGCCTCTGTCTGGCTGACGCCGGGGCAGGCGTACAAATTCGTTCTCAACGACGGCTTCGGCAATCTGATCTGGACGCAGGATCAGGTTTCAGGCGCGGTCGGAAGCGCCGCGCTAGCGGCCACCGGCACCCCCTCCGGCGCATCCTATATCGGCTTCGACGGAACGACGCTCGACCAGATACTGGAACTGCGTCTTAATCGCGTCGTCGATTCGATCGCGGCGCTGCGTGCGCTTTTACACCTCATCTACTCGCGCGCTTTTGTCACGGGCTACTATGCGCCGCACGATGGGGGTGGCGGGGCGTATCAGTACGATCCGACTGATACGACGAGCACGGACAATGGCGGCACGATCATCGTCGCGACGGATGGTGGTCGGTGGAAGCTTCAGATATTCGGCGGCGTGACGCCCTATCAGTTCGGTGCGAAAGGCGATGGATCGACGTCAGATGACACGCCGTTCAATAACGCGCTGGCGTGGTGCGCATCGGCTCGAGTGCGTCTTGACATCCCTCAACCCGCATCGTTCTACAAAATCACGACCGGCATCTCAAGTGGGGGGGCTATCACGGTTCGCGGGAGCGGCATGTCAAATACGCCGATCCGATTTTTCAACAACTCGAACTGGACGCACACGGGCGGGACGCTACTAACCTATCCGACGAATCAATTCAACTTGCGTGAGGTATCGCTACAGTCGGGTGATACGCTCAACACCAGTACGGCAATCCTGAACATTTCATACAGTAGCGGCAGTAACGGTTCAACTGTGCGCGCCGTCACGATCGAGGATGTCGAGGTGTGCGGCGCCACACTGGCGAACGGGTTCAACGGCGGGATTCGCCTATACAACGCGACTTCTCTGAAGGTCTGCCGCGTTCGAATCGCGAATTCGAACGCGCCAGCGGTTGGCTACACGACGGGCAGCTTCGGGATCAAGGTTGACACTGATTCCCAAGCGGGTGACTGGTACATCGAGCAGACGAATATCTATTTCTGCGACAGCGCGATTAATTGCAACGGGCAGGGGACAGGACAGGGTTTCGAAGGGCTTAACGTTCAGCAGTGCCTGCTCGTCGCGAACAACATCGGCGTCAACGTGGTGTCGAGCGTTGAGCATCTGTTCGTGCGTGTCGGTTCCTGCAATATCAACTGTATCGCCATCGATATAGCGGTACAGAACATGATGTGGGTCGACATCCAGGAGAACCTCCTTTACGCCTACGACAATGGACTGACGCAGACGAGCTGGACGGCGATCAACTTCACGATGAACGACATCAACCACGGTCTTTGGTCGTCAAACCGGATTTGCAACAACGTAATGTCGGGGCTTACCACAACGCATGCCACGACGCGTTATGGAATCGCGTTTCAGAATGATCCAAACGGTCTCATCACGCAGACGCTTATCGATGCAAACTCGTTCGCGAATCTCGAATATGGCCTCGTCCTGTTCACCGGCAACAACAACATCACCTTCACCGACGCGAATGTAATGGATTCGGTGGCGACGCCGATATCCGATTCCAGCGGGCAGACCAACAATATTTTCGCGTTCGGAACAGCCGGCAGTCCGGGGTCGCGGCGCGACAACTTCGGAATTGAGGAAAAGTGGGCGGCGAATGCCGCGGTGCCCCTCACCGGTGGTTCTGGGTCAGTTACATTCCCGCAGCCCTTCAAGAATGGTTGCGATTCCGTTATAGCAATCAACGGGAATCCCGCGGGATCTTTTGGAAATGCAGTGGTGAGCGTGGTGAATTCTTCCGTTAGCGCAAGCGGATTCGGCATTTCGGTAGAAGGGGCAACTACCGGGACCATCACCATCAACTACATCGCCAAGGGCCATTAAAGGAGGAATGGTCGATGAAAAACGAATTGATTTCAAACGCTGCTAGCGCAGTCACGAACGCCACGTCGCCGATTGCGACACCCGCCGGCGGCATGGTGGCGCTCTGGACATGGCTGAACGGCCACGACATTTCATGGTGGGTCGGAGTGCTAACGATCATCGTGCTGCTGCTGCAGATCCGAGATCGGCTTTTCCCGCGGAAAGGAAGCATGCGATGAATGATGATCAAAATATCCATTGGCTCGACGAGCCCGAACAGCACGACTACACCGCAGCGCTCTCGTTCCTATCGTTGCACTTCTCGGTGGAATGCGCGGCCGACCTGGTGCATGAGCTGCGCGCTGCGCCGGTTTGCCAGTGGGCTGCGAAGGACATCATTCGCGCGTCGGGTCTCGAGGTGCTCGGCAAGCACAACAGCCACGTCGAGCGTAACCTCCGCAAGATTCAGGATGGCAAGAAACTTTCGCCGATCCTGCTCGTGCGGACGGCCGATAGGCTGCTGATCGCGGACGGATACCACCGGGCTTGCACGGTCTACCTGTATGGCGAGGATGATCCGGTGGCAGCCAAGATCGCTGGAGAAGGGCATGAGCAGCTTCGATGATGCGTTCGATGCGTTGATCGGGAACGAGGGGGGCTATTCGAACAACCCGCGTGACCCGGGTGGCGAAACGATGTGGGGTGTCACGGCGCGCGTGGCGCGTGCTTCTGGATACACCGGCGCGATGCGCGAGATGCCGCGCGACACCGCGAAGGCGATCGCGAAGCGACTGTACTGGGATCCGCTGCATCTCGATCAGTTCGATGCGCGTGTGGCGTTCCAAATCTTCGATGCGAACTACAACGGCGGCCACCCGGTGATCTGGATGCAGGCTGCTGCCGGCGTGTCGGTCGATGGCCTAATCGGCCCGCGTACGATCGCCGCAGTGCAAGCCGTTGACCCGCTGCGCTTCATGATGCGCTGGAACGCGCTGCGCATCCGCTATTTCACTTCCCTCAAGACGTGGCTCACCTTCGGCAAAGGATGGGTGCTGCGCGTCGCCAACAATCTCATGAAAGGGGCTGAATAATGCCGCTGATTCCTATCGCGATGGCGCTCGCCCAGTTTGCGCCGATGATAGCCGGCTGGCTCGGCGGATCGAAAGCCGAAGACGTCGCCTCAAAAGTGGTCGGCGTCGCCCAAGCCGTTACTGGACAATCTGCGCCCGATGCTGCACTCGCGGCAATCCAAGCCGACCCAAACCTTGCGCTTCAATTTCAGAAAGCTGTGCTCGAGCAACAGGTTCAACTTGCCCAGATCAACACGCAATCAATCCAGGCACAACTTACGTATGAGAAGGACATCTACAGCGCAGAAGCGGCAGACCGCGATAGCGCGCGTAAGCTCGCGGCTCAGCAACCCAATGACTGGATTCGCCCTGCGGTGACGATGGCCCTTCTCCTCGGGTGCCTAGCAGTCGTTTTCGTGATGCTCGACGGTCGAGCGTTGCAAGTGATGAAAGACCCCACTGCGGCCGGGACGTTGGGTATCGTGATCGGCTATATGTTCAATGAGCTGAAGACGGCTCTTGGGTTCTACTTTGGGATGACGAAAGACGCATCATCCCAAACCCAGACGATCACGCAATTCGCGGTCTCACCCGGCACCGTCACCCATGACGACATGAAGTGACTGGCGTCATTGTGCTGGCGGGGTTGTCTGTCCGAACTGCCATCGAGAGATGAATTACGGAAGATTGGAGTGAGTGTCCGATGTGTTTCCGAGATTCCGGAGTTTCTCGCAGAAGTCGTTGTAGCGCATGGGAGTACAGCGAACTCCATTGGGAAAGCGCCGTAGACTGCGTCGGTCCTCTGAGACGAACCAGTCGGCAACCATCGCAGCAACATCGACGATGAACGCATCTGCTTCGCTATTGGATGTGCCGCGATGAGCGTCATAGATTTTGCCCGAACCTAAATAGTCTCCGGCGCGCATGATGTCAGCCCGTGCAACCGCGTGGCCGATGATCTCGACGGGAAACAGATCTGGAAATCCGGCCGAGCGCTTATGCAGTTCTTCCGCTATTTGGCGCGGCATCAGAACCGCAGTCGCTTGCTGCTCAATCAGGCCGCGTAACAACTTCAGGCTCGCCGTATCCTGCTCGAGGAGATCGTAGATGTTTGAATCGAGGATGATCTGAATCATCGGAGCATGGGGAATTTATGCGGCCGTTGAAACCAAGCGCGCAACGTTATTTAACAGGATGTCGCCGTAGGCCCAAACGATGGTTCCAATAATCGTGAGGCAGGTGGAAAGCCATAGACCCCACTCCTGTCTTGGAAGATACCGAGATCTCAGCGCCATAATCTCCGGGGTACTGAATGTCCCAGGGGTGATCAGATCACCTAGGTGACTCGCTTTGTTCTGCGCCAAGAAGGCAAATATCGTGACTGGCGCACCGGCTCGTTGGAACCATTGAGCCATCGAGTCACTCGCCGGGCGTAGAAGATCGGTACACGGTAGCGCGATCAGCAGGAGGGCTGCGAATCCAAGCAGGCATGCGACGGAGCGCCATGTCGCCTTAACCTTCCGCTCGTGTTCCTGCCAAAATTCTGACGCTGATGACATTGACGATCCCGTGACGCTGTCAGGCGGCTCGATGCGCGAATGCTTGGATAGCTTGCAATGCCACCGGCCAGTTCGAGAGCCCAGCGTCCACTAGCTTCAGGGTGAGGTGCTTGATTGCTTCACCCGGAAGTGACTTGAGCTGATCGAGGAGCTGAGACTTATCGGGTTCGAGCAAGTCGGACTCAGCGATCCGTTGGCCGATCAGTTCCTTCAGCGTGTCCTCGCGGAGCTTGACGGTCATGACACCCAAGATTTCGGACAAGCCACCGTCGTCGGCGAGGAAGTCCATCCCGCGAGCCGTGATACTCGGGAGCCCCCAAGCCTTTGTCTCTCCGGGGCCAAATGAATGGGCGGGGCAGTCGACCAGCCCATGTTGATCCAGGTAGGCGATGTTTGCGATGTATCGGCGGGTCGCCTCGGCCCCTTCAGGCTGCAGGAGCGTCCGGTTATCAACGTAATTGGGATAGACGTGAGCAAGTTCTTCCAGTAGCTCTCGCTGGTAGGTGCGGTCAAGGTTCATTCACCCTCCAATTATTCTTCGCTGGGATGTGTGGCTTTGTCTGTAGATTCTGACACTTTTACTTTCCGGATCGTAGCCTGGACTCGTTCCACAACGGGCACCCTCATGAGATGGGTACTCGACGGAGATCAGGGGGTGGTATGACTGACCTACAGAGAAGGCAAGCGCAATGTACCGCTTGACACTGGCAAATGTATCTAGACGGGCAACTACTGGTTGTTTTTTTGATCGGAGACAATATAACGAATCCTATAGATGGGATGCTCGTTACAATCGCCTCGCTCCCTCAACGGGACCACTAACGGGGGATGGGTATATATGACTGGTTCGGCAGCAGCCGATGAGAGCCAAGGTATAAACCCGAAAATTTGGCGTGTCGTGGTCTATGGCGGCATGGGGTTGTTGCTTGTTGTCCTTACAGCTTGTTTCGGATTAACGGGTTGCAGTGAGATGCAAGGAATTCGTCGGTGGATGGAGTTGATGAACGGCGCAACATGGCCAGATCAACCGGCGGCATTGTGCGATTCGAAGCCTTGGCTGTTTAGTTTTTTTCTTGCATTGCGGACAATGTTGAATTTGGGGTCAGTATTTGCCGCCGTCGTTGTGGTGCTCGAGTTGTTCATCTTCCGGAGGAAGAAGATCATGAATGTTCGCCAATTACTTAAAAGTCGGGAGTTGGCAGCTCTCCAGGCTGTTGAGTTAGCGCTCAGTTCTTCGCCGCCTGAGACTCGGGAAGCCGCTCTCGCCGCAGTCAAGAATGCAGGGAAAGATTGGGATAACGATTACCTCCCGACCATACTTGGCACAGATGAGGCAGAGGATGTCTTGGGGCACGTGATTCGTCATCGTGGCCGTGGCCATTCTGCGAGCGTCTGAGCATGAACGCTGCGCTTCCTCTCCAACCAGGTACCGTAGCCCATAAGCACTTGCAGCAGACCCTTGATGACGTGAAGGCGATGGTGAGTTGTCACAATAGAAGGGTTGATGCGATACATGCCCGTGCAGAATCGCTAGCGAGAAGATACGGTGTTCCTCCAGCAGCCGATGTCAGGCAAGTTACTTCGTTCATCGCAAGTAACTTGAATGAGTTGGATTGCAACTGTCCCGGCATTTGCGCAATTCCTCGTTCATATAGCTACTAGCCGCGTGTAGCCTGTTGCGCATATGAAGGGGCGGGAGGCGAAGGTGCACCAGCATTTCCTATACGCGAAGGTGCGAAACAGCGCCACGGGCAACACGGTTTTCTAGATTGCTCGTCAGGCTCCACGCCGACCAAGTCCCTATCGCCCGACGTTGATCGGGATGACCGCGGCACCTGTCTCCAGTGCGTCGAGGTGATCTGCCCAGTGCTGCATCATCTTCCGGCGCTCGGGCAAAAACTCGGCGTGCACGTACGCTGCAGTGACCTGGTTGCGTTCCGCGTGGGCGAGCTGGCGGTCGACGACATCGCGGCTATAACCGAGTTCGCGAAGCACGGTTGCAGCCAGCCCCCGAAACCCGTGGCCGGTCATCCGAGACTTGTAGCCCATGCGGTAGAGCGCGTAGAGCATCGTGTTGTTAGAGATGTGGCTCCGGCCTTGAACGCTGTAAAAGACATGCCGATGGGTGCCGTTCAGCTCACGCAACGCGGCCAATGTGTCGAGCGCCTGGCGCGACAGCGGGACGATATGCGGATCGCGCATCTTCATCCGCTCGGGCGGAATCCGCCATTCGGCGGCGCGTTCGTCGAACTCATCCCATTCGGCGTTGATCATCTCGGTTGTCCGAGTGAACGTCAGAGCCATGAAGCGAAGCGCCAGCCGCGTGACGAGATCGCCTTGGTATGCGGATATGTCTCGCATGAGCTGCGGAATTTCGACGGGCTTGACCCGCGCCATGTGTTGGACGCCGGCCCCTTTCTTGAGAACTGTCTCGGCATCGATGTCCGCGGCCGGATTGCGGGGGCATTTCCCGGTCATGATTCCGTACTGGAACACCGCCCGTGAGCGCTGGAGGATGCGCTTTGCTGTCTCGCGCACGCCGCGGGATTCGACAGCCCTCAGGATCTCCAGCATGTCGGGCGCCTCGATATCTCGTATCGGGCGATGGCCGATTCGGGGGAAAACATCGACCTCCAGCGAGTTGATCACCTTGCCCGCATACACTTCGGTCCAGCCATCCTTCTGGGTCGTAAACCACTCGCGCGCGACAGCCTCAAACGTCGACGCTGCTGCGATCGCCCGAGTGCGTTTGACTTCCCGCTTCTGTTCGGTCGGATCGGTGCCGGCGGCGAGTTGCTTTCGTGCATTGAGGCAGGCTTGCCGAGCCTCGGCCAGTGTCACTTCGGGATAGACGCCGAATGACGCAAGCTTTTCCTTTCCGTCAAATCGATACTTCATGCGCCAGTACCGAGAGCCGTTCGGCATGACCTGCAAATAGAGCCCCTTGCCGTCAGCTAAGCGGTAAGGCTGTTCGGCGGCCTTGGCACGGCGCACCTGCAGTTCAGTTAGCGGATCAGTTCGCTTCGGCATTTGATGATGGGGGTATCGGAGCCGTGTACTTTGGGGTATATCCCCACTGATACCCCCAAAGTACTTGGCTTGTACTTGGCAACCTTGGGCAATGATGGCAGAAAAAGCCTAGGCGACACAAGGCTGTGCGCGATTTTTTGGGTAAACTTGGGAAGTGTTGGGAACTTAGATGGTCCCCCCGACAGGAATCGAACCTGTATCTAGCGCTTAGGAGGCGCTTGTTCTATCCATTGAACTACGGGGAGCGGATAGTCTGGCCGGGTTGAATGCGTCAACCAACCGGCCCGGGCATATCGCTATTGAAATCGATATGCCTGCACAACACCGGAGCCGGAGCATGACGCCCCCGCCGGCGAGCGCAGAGTATATCAAAGACCTTGCAAATAACACGCATCGACGCAGACAAACACACCCATCCAATCCCGTACCCCCCGCCCTTCACACCCACCCGCCCCGCACGTCCCTGAATCGGGACCGACATTCCAGCCGCGTCCATTCACCGCAACAGGAGCCAGCCATGCCCGAGAACCATCTCAAGGTGCGCCCGCTCGTCGGCGGCATTCGAATCGTCACCCACAGCAAGATCGGCACCCTGGGTCTCGTCGTGATGTACGAGGGCGACAAATGCTTCGTGACGGCGGGCCATGTGTTCGGCGCCAAGGACAAGAAAGTGGGGCAGCCCGACGATGCGCACGTGGTCGGCGAGCTGCGCGAGAACTTCCTGCACGCCGACACGCCCCAGGACATCGCGCTGGTCAGCATCGCGCCGGGCGTCGAGGCCGCGCTCAACCAGATCTGGACGAATCAGGGAACCCGGACCGTGCAGTTCGGCGCGAGCGTGCTGCCTGGACGGGGTTCGCGAGTCTGGCTGGAAGGCATGGCAAGCGGCACCTTGACCGGCACGGTGCTCGAACCGGACGTCGATATCACCGTCCCGGAAACCAACGAAGTGGCCCGGAACGTGGTCCTCGTGGAGTTTGACAACGGGATCCAGACCCAGGATGGGGACAGCGGCGCGCCGGTGGTCGGCGAGGGCACCGAGATCTGCTTTGGCGTGTACGGCGGTCGCGTGAAACACGACGGCAAATACTGCGGGTGGTTTACCCCGTTCGACAATCTGGTCTGGGACTAGACAAGGTCATGACGACCGCGAGCGACGATGGTGACCGAACGCGGCGGCGCGGCTCCCGCCCACATTTACGCCCGCGCACCGTGTGCGGCTCCCGCCTCGTGCGCTCGGATCTATGTGTGAAGCATCGACATGCCATACGAGGAAATCGTCTGCCCAGCGGACTGTGCATGAAGCAAAACGCGCCCTGCCTGTCGACGAGGGCGCGTTACAGCGGACCTTGCCGGATCGTCAGGCGCCGATTGCAATGAAGGCGAAGCTGCGATTCGCCGCCTTGCCGGTGCCGTCGCCGGTATTGATCTGGAAGGAGTTCGTGTTGACGAACGGGAAGGCTACGCCATCCAGGTTGCTCTGATTGGCGTTGTCGTAATTGTTCTGCGATCCGACCACGGCGGGCGTCGTCGAGAATCCCTGATTGAACGCAATGGTGTACCGTCCGCTGCTGGTATTCGTGACGGTGAAGTCGTTGCTGCCGCTGATGATTTGCCCGTTCGCATTGACGGAGCCCCAGGAAATGCGAGGAGTGGCCATTTTTTTCTCCAGGATGTCATCCGGTTTGTAAATGGTGGCGCCGTATCGACCATGCCGCGAGCGCAAGCTGTCGACAGACGCCAACCGCGGCGCACCCCTTGTCGGGTCGCCGGGTTCATCCATGCTAAATCGGGGCAATGCGCGGAGTAACCTACGTATTCTGGGAGGTGACGCTGGATTGGCGGGATCGTCAGTCGAGAAACCGACGCTCAGGCGGTGAGCCCGGGCAGGTGATTGACGCGACCCGTGCCACTCCCCCGGATCAGACTCAAAACTCGACCGTGACGAAATCTTCCTTGCCCACGTCGCACAGCGGGCAGCGCCAGTCGTTCGGGATGTCGGCGAACAGCGTACCGGGCGCGATGCCTTCATCCGGCAGCCCATCCGCTTCGTTGTAGATCCAGCCGCAGATCAGGCAGACCCAGCTCTTGTATTCGATGACTTCGCTCATGTGTTGCGTTCCCAATGATGCGTTGATCCGATGCGCCGGCGCACGTTCGCAGCCGGCGGAAAACGCGCAATGGTACCGGAATTCGCGCGCCGCCTCGCCCGCGCCCGTTTCAAACGCGCCCGCCCCGGAACCCCAGCGCCGTGCCGCGCAACAGCGGTGTATGCTGCGAGGGCCTTTCACGTCAGAAGGAGGAAATCGATGCGCAACACGAAATGGATCGCCGGATTGTTCTGTGCGGCCGCGCTCGTCGCGTCCGCCGCTGCCCGCGCCGAGGCGCGGGTGTATTTCGTCGCGCCGGATGACGGCGCGACCGTGTCGAACCCGATACACGTGAAGTTCGGCCTCGAAGGCATGGAGATCCGGCCGGCCGGCGACATGACGCCGAACACGGGCCATCATCACCTGCTGATCGACGGCCGGCCGGTTCCGAAAGGCGACGTGATTCCCGCCTCCGATCGGTCGCTGCACTACGGCAAGGGCCAGACCGAGACCGATATCGTCTTGCCGCCCGGCCGGCACACGCTGACCCTGCAGTTCGGCGACGGCGCCCACCGCTCGTATGGTCCCGAAATAAGCCAGACGATTTCAGTCAACGTCGACCACTGAGTCTGCCCCGCCCGCGTTCGCGGGTTTTGCCGTTCGCCGCCTCGGCCATCAGGCCAGTGCGGCGCCGCGCGCCGCGCCCGGTACAATGGGCGCTTCCGATTCCTCTTCGCCGTTTCCTCCATGTCGCTTTATTCCATCACCGGCGCCCAACTCGCGTTCGGCCACGTCGCGTTGCTCGATCACGCGGATTTCTCGCTCGAGGCCGGCGAACGCGTCGGTCTGATCGGCCGCAACGGCGCAGGCAAGTCGTCGCTCCTGAAGATCGTCGCGGAACTCGCGCGGCCCGACGACGGCCTCGTCACGCGCCAGCAGGATCTCGTGACGGTGTACGTGCCGCAGGAGCCCGAGTTCGACGCCGGGCTGTCGGTGTTCGATGCGGTCGCGTCGGGCCTCACGCACGCCCGCGAGCTGCACGACGAATACGATGCGATCGCGCATCGTCTCGCCGACACGCCCGAGGGCGCGGAGCACGACACGCTGCTGGCCCGCATGAATGCGCTGCAGTCGTCGCTCGACGCGACCGACGCCTGGAACTGGCGCACCCGCGTCGCCACCACGCTCGCGCAGATCGGCCTCGACGGCGAGGCGCAGGTCGACGCGCTGTCGGGCGGCATGCAAAAGCGCGTCGCGCTCGCGCGCGCGCTCGTCGTCCAGCCCGACGTGCTGCTGCTCGACGAACCGACCAACCACCTCGATTTCGACGGCATCCGCTGGCTCGAGGATCTGCTCGTGTCGCAGCGCGCGGGCCTGTTGTTCATCACCCACGACCGCGCGTTCCTCGACCGGGTGGCGACCCGCATCGTCGAGCTCGATCGCGGCCGCCTGCTGTCCTATCCCGGGAATTTCTCGGCGTACCAGGTCCGCAAGGCCCAGCAGCTGGAGGTGGAGCGCGTCGAGAACGAGAAGTTCGACAAGTTCCTCGCCCAGGAAGAGGTGTGGATCCGCAAGGGCGTCGAGGCGCGCCGCACCCGCAGCGTCGGGCGCGTCGCGCGCCTCGAACAGATGCGCAACGAGCGCGCGGAGCGCCGCAACGTGCAGGGCAACGTCAAGCTCGACGTCGCCCAGGGCGAGCGCTCGGGCAAGATCGTCGCGGAGCTGACCGACGTGACGAAGCGCTACGGCGCGCGCGCGGTGGTCGAGCGCTTCTCGGCGACGGTGATGCGCGGCGACAAGATCGGCTTCATCGGCGCGAACGGCGCCGGCAAGACCACGCTGCTCAAGCTGATCCTCGGCGAGATCCAGCCCGACGAAGGCACGGTGCGCACCGGCACCAACCTCCAGGTCGCGTACTTCGACCAGATGCGCGCGCAGCTCGATGCCGAGAAGAGCCTCGCGGACACGATCAGCCCCGGCAGCGAGTGGGTCGAGATCGGCGGCGAGAAGAAGCACGTGATGAGCTATCTCGGCGATTTCCTGTTCGCGCCCGAGCGCGCGCGTTCGCCCGTCAAGTCGCTGTCGGGCGGCGAACGCAACCGCCTGCTGCTCGCGCGCCTGTTCGCGCGGCCCGCCAACGTGCTGGTGCTCGACGAGCCGACCAACGATCTCGACATCCCGACGCTCGAACTCCTCGAGGAGCTGCTGACCGACTACGACGGCACCGTACTGCTCGTCAGCCACGACCGCGCGTTCCTCGACAACGTCGCGACCTCGGTGATCGCGGCGGAAGGCGACGGCCTGTGGCGCGAGTACGTCGGCGGCTTCTCCGACTGGCAGGTGCAGCGCGGGCGCGCGGCGCAGCTGGCCCAGCAGGAGGCCGCGAAGCGCGCGCCCAAGGAGCCGGCCCCCGTGCGCGACGACGCGAAGGGCGCGCCCGGCCGCAATGCCCAGCGCACGGTGAAGCTGTCGTTCAACGAGCAGCGCGAGCTGGACGGGCTGCCCGACCGGATCGCGGCGCTGGAGGCCGAGCAGAAGGCGATCGGCGCCCAGCTCGAGGACGGCGCGATCTTCGCGCGCGACGCCCAGGAGGGCGCCCGCCTGACCGAGCGCTTCGCCGCGCTCGACGACGAACTCCTCGCCGCGCTCGAGCGCTGGGAGCTGCTCGAGGCCAAGCGCAAGCCTGTGTAAGCCTCCGTTCATGAAGGCGCGCCGACGGAACCAGTAGAATACGGCCCGTTCGGCGCGGCGCGCCCGGAGCGACGGCGCTCCGGGCGGCCCGCCACTGCGTTTTGCACAGTGGCCGCCGCCCGCTTTCGAAGCAATCTAAGCTCGCCATTGTTTCGATTCGCTTTTTTATCGAATTCAACGTTTTGTCCACGACGTTATCCACAGTAGCTGTGGATAACTTCACGAGGAATGACGAACCCAAGCGCCTATGTCCACGAAAAAGCCCAGCGCGGCGTATAGCGAAGCATCGATCAAGGTGCTGAAGGGCCTCGAGCCCGTCAAGCAGCGGCCCGGTATGTACACCCGGACCGAGAATCCGCTGCACATCATCCAGGAAGTCATCGACAACGCGTCCGACGAGGCGTTGGGCGGTTACGGCAAGCAGATCACGGTCACGCTGCACGCGGATCAATCGGTATCGGTGGAGGACGACGGGCGCGGCATTCCGTTCGGCCTGCATCCGGAGGAAGGCGTGCCGGTGGTCGAGATCGTCTACACGCGCCTGCATGCGGGCGGCAAGTTCGACAAGGCCGCGGGCGGCGCGTACACGTTCTCGGGCGGCCTGCACGGCGTCGGCGTGTCGGTCACCAACGCGCTCGCGACGCGTCTCGACGTGACGGTGTGGCGCGACGGCAAGGTCGCCACGCTCGGTTTCGCGGAAGGCGACGTGGTGCGGCAGCTGGCGATCCAGTCGGCGGGGCGCGGCGAGAAGAAGACCGGCACCCGCGTGACGGTCTGGCCGAATCCGACGTACTTCGATTCGCCGAACCTGCCGCTCGGCGAGCTGCAGCGCCTGCTGCGCTCCAAGGCGGTGCTGCTGCCGGGCGTCGAGGTGGCGTTCATCAACGAGAAGACGGGCGAGCGCCAGAGCTGGAAGTACGAGGACGGCCTGCGCGGCTACCTGCTCGAAGGGATGAACGACAGCGAGCTGCTGATCCCGCTGTTCGAGGGCGAGCGCTTCGCGGACGGCCGTTCGGGCGACGATTCGTTCGCCGAGGGCGAGGGCGCGTCGTGGGTGGTCGCCTGGAGCGAGGAAGGCTCGCTCGTGCGCGAGTCCTACGTGAACCTGATCCCGACGCCCGCGGGCGGCACCCATGAGTCGGGCCTGCGCGACGGCCTCTACCAGGCGGTGAAGAGCTTCGTCGAGCTGCACAACCTTCAGCCCAAGGGCGTGAAGCTGCTCGCCGAGGACGTGTTCGCGCGGGTGTCCTTCGTGCTGTCCGCGAAGGTGCTCGATCCGCAGTTCCAAGGGCAGATCAAGGAGCGGCTGAACAGCCGCGACGCGGTCAAGCTCGTGTCGTCGTTCGCGCGTCCGGCGCTCGAACTGTGGCTGAACCAGCACGTCGAGCACGGCAAGAAGCTCGCGGAGCTCGTGATCAAGCAGGCGCAGGCGCGCACCCGTGCGGGCCAGAAGGTCGAGAAGCGCAAGAGCTCGGGCGTCGCGGTGCTGCCGGGCAAGCTGACCGACTGCGAGACCGAGGACATCGCGCGCAACGAGCTGTTCCTGGTCGAGGGCGATTCGGCGGGCGGCTCGGCCAAGATGGGCCGCGACAAGGAATACCAGGCGATCCTGCCGCTGCGCGGCAAGGTGCTCAACACCTGGGAAACCGAGCGCGACCGCCTGTTCGCGAACAACGAGGTGCACGACATCTCGGTCGCGATCGGCGTCGATCCGCACAGCCCCGACGACAGCGTCGACCTGTCGAACCTGCGCTACGGCAAGATCTGCATCCTGTCGGATGCGGACGTCGACGGTTCGCACATCCAGGTGCTGCTGCTCACGCTGTTCTTCAAGCACTTCCCGCAGCTGATCGAGCGCGGTCACGTGTTCGTCGCGCGTCCGCCCCTGTTCCGGGTCGATGCGCCCGCGCGCGGCAAGAAGCCCGCGCAGAAGCTCTACGCGCTCGACGAGGGCGAGCGCGTCGCGATCTTCGACAAGCTCGCGAAGGAAGGGGTGCGCGAG
This sequence comes from Burkholderia sp. GW821-FHT14F03, assembly GCF_058803765.1. Lineage (NCBI taxonomy): Bacteria > Pseudomonadati > Pseudomonadota > Betaproteobacteria > Burkholderiales > Burkholderiaceae > Burkholderia > Burkholderia sp. GW821-FHT14F03. The sequence continues at coordinate 75,353 of NZ_JBXAPG010000022.1, read as the reverse complement.
AGCCAGCTGAGCGTGAGCCGCTTCAAGGGTCTCGGCGAAATGAGCGCCGAGCAGCTGTGGGACACGACGATGAATCCCGACACCCGCCGCCTGATGCCGGTGCGGCTCGGCGACCTCGACTACGAGCGCACCGTCGCGCGGATGACGATGTTGATGGGCAAGGGCGAAGCCGCCGCGCGCCGCAGCTGGCTCGAGGAAAAGGGCAACGAAGTCGAAGCGGATATCTGAGTGCGGCGGGCCCCGCCCGCTCGCACTCGCGCCACATACAGAACACGGATTCAAGATGGACGACATCACTCCCGATCTTTTCGCCGAGCCGGCCGCGCCGGAAGGCGAGTTCCTCACGCTCGGCCACTACGCCGAGCAGGCGTATCTCGGCTACGCGGTCAGCGTCGTCAAGGGGCGCGCGCTGCCCGACGTCTGCGACGGCCAGAAGCCGGTCCAACGCCGCATCCTCTATGCGATGAACGAGATGGGGCTGGGCAACAACGCGAAGCCCGTCAAGTCCGCGCGCGTCGTCGGCGACGTGCTCGGCAAGTACCACCCGCACGGCGACCAGTCCGCCTATGACGCGCTCGTGCGTCTCGCGCAGGACTTCTCGATGCGCTATCCGCTGATCGACGGCCAGGGCAACTTCGGTTCGCGCGACGGCGACGGCGCGGCGGCGATGCGTTACACGGAAGCGCGCCTCACGCCGATCGCGCAGCTGCTGCTCGACGAGATCGACCAGGGCACGGTCGGCTTCATGCCGAACTACGACGGTTCGTTCGAGGAGCCGAAGCTGCTGCCGGGCCGGCTGCCGTTCGTGCTGCTGAACGGCGCGTCGGGGATCGCGGTCGGGCTCGCGACCGAGATTCCGTCGCACAACCTGCGCGAGGTCGCGGCCGCCGCGGTCGCGCTGATCCGCAATCCGACGCTGTCGCACGACGCGCTGATGCAGCTCGTGCCCGGCCCCGACTTCCCGGGCGGCGGGCAGATCATCTCGAGCGACGCGGAAATCTCGGCCGCCTATAAAGCCGGGCGCGGCAGCCTCAAGGTGCGCGCGTGCTGGAAGATCGAGGAACTGGCGCGCGGCCAGTGGCAGTTGGTGGTGACCGAACTACCGCCGAACACCTCGGGGCAGAAGGTGCTCGAGGAAATCGAGGAACTGACCAATCCGAAGCTGAAGCTCGGCAAGAAGGCCCTGTCGCAGGAACAGGTCAATACCAAGAAGACGATGCTCGACCTGCTCGACGCGGTGCGCGACGAGTCCGGCAAGGATGCGCCGGTGCGGCTCGTGTTCGAGCCGAAGTCGCGCGCGATCGACCAGACCGAGTTCGTCCATTCGTTGCTCGCGCACACGAGCCTCGAATCGAACGCGACGCTGAACCTCGTGATGATCGGCGCGGACGGCCGGCCGGGCCAGAAGGGCTTGTCCGACATCCTCGGCGAGTGGGTGGCGTTCCGCCAGCTGACCGTGACGCGGCGCTGCCGCCACCGGCTCGACAAGGTGAACGACCGGATCCACATCCTCGAAGGGCGGATGATCGTCTTCCTGAACATCGACGAGGTGATCCGCATCATCCGCGAGTCGGACGAGCCGAAGAGCGCGCTGATGAGCGCGTTCGGCCTGACCGAGCGGCAGGCCGACGACATTCTCGACATCCGCCTGCGCCAGCTCGCGCGGCTCGAGAAGTTCAAGATCGAGAAGGAACTCGAGGAGCTGCGCGCGGAGAAGGCGAAGCTCGAAGAGCTGCTTGCTAACGAGAGCGCGATGAAGCGCCTCATGATCAAGGAGATCGAGGGCGACGCGAAGCAGTACGGCGACGAGCGCCGCACGCTGATCCAGCAGGAGAAGCGCGCGACCTTCGAGGCCCGCGTGGTCGACGAGCCGGTGACGGTGGTGGTGTCGCAGAAGGGCTGGGTGCGCGCGCTCAAGGGGCATGGCCTCGATCCGGCGAGCTTCTCGTTCAAGGCCGGCGACGGTCTCTACGCGGCGTTCCAGTGCCGCACGCCCGATACGCTGATCGCGTGGGGCAGCAGCGGCCGCGTGTACTCGGTGGCCGTGCAGCTGCTGCCGGGCGGCCGCGGCGACGGCGTGCCGGTGACCTCGCTGATCGAACTCGAATCGGGCTCGCACCTGCTGCATTACTATGCGGCGCCTGCCGATCAGCCGCTGCTGCTCGCGTCGAACAACGGCTACGGGTTCGTCGCGAAGATCGGCGACATGGTGAGCCGCGTGAAGGCCGGCAAGGCGTTCATGACGATCGACGAAGGCGCAGCGCCGCTCGCGCCGATGCCGGTGCCGGCCGATGCCGTGCAGGTCGCGTGTCTGTCGAGCGGCGGCCGTCTCCTGGTGTTCGGCATGGACGAGATGAAGTCGCTGTCGGGCGGCGGTCGCGGCGTGATCCTGATGGCGCTCGAACCGAGGGAAACCCTCGCGCAGGCGCTCGCGGTCGGGCCGACGGGCGTCGTGCTGATGGGCACGGGCCGGGGCGGCAAGGCGCAGGAGGACCGGCTGACCGGCGCCGCGCTCGAATCGCACGTCGGCAAGCGCGCGCGCAAGGGCCGCGCGCCGGACGGCCGCCTCAAGCTGCTCGGCTTGCGTCCGAACCTCGGCTGATCTCGCGGGGCCCTCGAAGCCGCGTGCCTGCTGTCGCGGGCGCGCGGCTTTGTGTTGTCTGGACCACCGGTCGCGCGACAAGTGCGCGCGATCGACGCGTCGGCCGACCCGCGCGCTGAACCGGCGCGCGCGGCGGCTGTCGAATGCGCGTGATGATCGCGCGCCATGACGCGCGGCTACCGTTCCCCTCAATTCACCCTTCATCAGGATCGCCCGACATGTCCCACGCCGTTGCCCTCGCCTTGTTCCTTCACCTGCTCGGGGTCGCCGTCTGGGTGGGCGGGATGGTGTTCGCGCATTTCTGTCTGCGTCCCGCGTTGTCGGATCTTTCGCCGCAGCTGCGGCTGCCGCTGATCGAGGCGGTGTTCGGCCGCTTCTTCAACTGGGTCGCCGCCGCGGTCATCGCGATCCTCCTGACGGGCGGCTTCCTGCTCGTGAGCTTCGGCGGCGCGCACGCGACCTGGCCGCTGCACGCGATGGCGGGGCTGGGCGTCGTGATGATGCTGATCTTCGGTCACATCCGTTTCGCGCTGTTCCCGCGCATCCGTCGCGCGGTGCAGGCGCAGAACTGGCCGGACGGCGCGCGCGCGGTCGGCGCGATGCGCCTCCTGGTGATCGTGAACCTCGTGCTCGGCGTGGTGACGATCGGGGTGGCCGTGCTGTCGCGCGGCTTCTGATCCGGGCCGCCTACGCGGCCAGCATCTGCTCCAGCAGCCAGGAGCCGGCCGGCCCGAGCGGCCGGCCGCGCGACCAGACGGCGTCGACCGGTACCCGCCGCGGCCAGCCGCGCGCGTTCAGCTCGACGAGCCGCGCGTTCGCGAAGTGCTCGACCATCCAGCGCGGCAGCTCCGCCCAGCCGAAGCCCGCGACCGCCATTTCCAGCAGCATCAGATAGCTCGGCGCCGACCAGGAGCGTCGCCCCGCGACGAGGCCCGTCTCGACCGGCGCGCCGCGCGGCGCGACATAGGTGTTCAGGCGCAGCTCGCGCGCCTCGTGCAGCGCGGCGAGCGGCACCTCGGTCGCGCCGTAGGCGGCGAACGGATGCGTCAGGCCGACGAACAGGCCGATCTCCGAGTGTTCCGCGACCATCGCCGCGCCGATGTCCGGCGGGTAGGTGCTGCGCGCGGCCATCAGGCCGAGCTGGGCGCGGTCCTGCTGGATCAGGTCGAGCACGTCGTCGTGCTCGGCGATCAGGCATTCGAATTCCAGGGTCGGGAAACGCCGGTCGAGCGCCGCGAGCGTCGCGTCGTAGCGCGCCGACTGATAGGTGTCCGACACGGCGAGCGTGAGCCGCGCCTCCTCGCCGCCCGCGAGCCGCGCGGCGAGCTGGTCGATCGCCTCGCCCGCCTCCAGCACGCGCAGCACTTCGGGCAACAGTGCGCGCGCGGCCTCGGTCAGGGTCGGCTGGCGCGTCGAGCGGTCGAACAGCGTGAGGCCGAGGTCGATCTCGAGATTGGCGATCGCCTCGCTGATCGTCGACTGCCGTTTGCCGAGCTTGCGCGCGGCGGCCGAGAACGAGCCGAGCGCCGCGGCTTCGGCAAAGGCGAGCAGGGCTTCGGGAGAGTGGCGCATGCGGGGCTCCGGCAATAGATCGGAAAAACCGATATTAACAAACTGGTTTACACCGGTAAATCCGATGAAAATGGCGACATCGCATTGTTCAACGGAGTGTTTCATGCAAACCCTCAAGAAATCCCTGACCGAGCGGCTTGTTCACGCGCTGACGTTCGAACTGGTCGCCATCGCCCTGTGCGCGCCGCTGCTCAGCTGGGTGCTCGGGCTGTCGCTGGTTCACGTCGGCGCGCTCACGGCCCTGGTCTCGCTCGTCGCGATGGCCTGGAATATCGCGTTCAACGCCTTGTTCGACCGCTTCGAGCGTCGTTTCGGCCTGACCCGCAACCTGGCGCTCCGCGTCATTCACGCGATCGCGTTCGAGCTGGGCCTGGTGGTGATGGTGGTGCCGATCGCGGCGTGGTGGCTGGGCATCAGCCTGTTCGAGGCGCTGGTGCTCGATCTCGGCATCCTGCTGTTCTTCCTGCCGTACACGTTCCTGTTCAACCTCGGCTACGACCGGCTCCGCGCCCGTCTGTCCGCGCCGCGCGCGCTGGCCTGAGGCGGCCCCGGCGCGCGGCGCCGTCCGACCCTCCCATCCATCCCGACGAAGCCGGCCGCGCGCCGGCTTCGTCGCGTGTCAGGTGCGCGGCGCGAGCCGCTCCTCGAACGAATAACGCTGCATGGTGCGCTGGAAGCCGTCGACGAACGCGCGCTCGGCGGCGTTCATCTTGCGGTCGCGGTGCCACAGCAGAAAGATCTCGACGTCCACCAGCCCGTCGTCGGGCGGCAGGCGCCAGAGGCGCTGCTGCAACAGGTCGTCGCGCACCGTGTGCTCGGGCAGGCAGCCGATGCCGTAGCCGGCGAAGATCAGCCGGCGCACCTCGTCGAGGCTCGGCGAGGACGCGACGATCCGCCCGGTGAAGCCTTTCTGGTCGCGGAACACGGTGAGCGGCGAGAGACTGTCGCCGATCTGGTCGCTCGTGAACGACACGAAGTTTTCCGCGAGCAGGTCGTTCATGGTCAGCTGCGACTGGCCGAACAGCCGGTGATGGCGGCCGCAGAAGATCGCGTAGCGCTGGCGCAGGAACGGCGCGCGCGCGAGCTTGTCGACCGGGCTGCGGCACAGGCTCAGGCCCGCCGTCGCGGTTTTCCGCAGCAGCGACGAGATCACGTCGGACGCGCGCATCACGTCGATCTGCAGGTCGACGCGCGGATGCTGGCGATGGAACTCGGCGAGGAACAGATCGTATGCGCCGGACTCGATCCGGCTCACGGTCAGGAGCCGGATCGTGCCGGTCAGGTCGGCGCGGTCGTCGAGTTCGGTGTCGAGGCGCGAGATGGTGCCGTAGATGTCGCTCGCGATCCGGTAGACCTCGCTGCCCGCCTGGGTCGGCTCGAAATGCGGGCCGCGGCGCCGGATCAGCGTGTGGCCGAGCGTGTCTTCGAGACGCTTGAGCGCCTGGCTCACGGCCGGCTGCGTGACGTGCAGGCGCGCGGCCGCGCGGCTCACGCTGCGCTCCTGCATGATCACGAGGAAGGTGCGCAGCAGGTTCCAGTCGAGGCGGTCGTTGAGGAAGCGGGCGGCATCGACGCGCATGGCGGCTCCGGATTACAGGTATTAGTTGAATTTATGCATTGAATAATAAACTGAAATTTGACTAATAATTAATGGGCGGCGATAAACCCCAGGTGCGTGCCCGATGCGCGCGCCGGGCGTGCCCACGATCCGTCCGCCACGACAATAAAACGCGTCCGCCCGCCGTGCCGGCCGGCGAAGACGCGCATCAGAGGAGCTTCGCATCATGACCGTCTCCGTTCCCGCCGCGCGCCAGCCGGTGCGCGCCGCCAGCGCCGCGTTCATCGGCACGATGATCGAGTGGTACGACTTCTACATCTACGCGACCGCGGCCGCGCTCGTGTTCGGCGAGCTGTACTTTCCATCGGGCGACCCGTTCCTGAGCACGATGGCGTCGTTCGGCACGTTCGCGGTCGGCTTTTTCGCGCGGCCGCTCGGCGGCGTGATCTTCGGCCATCTCGGCGACCGGATCGGCCGCAAGAAGGCGCTGATGACGACGCTGATGATGATGGGCGCCGCCACCGTCTGCATCGGCCTGCTGCCCGACCATGCGTCGATCGGCGTGTTCGCGCCGCTGCTGCTCGTGCTGCTGCGCGTCGTGCAGGGCATCGCGGTGGGCGGCGAGTGGGGCGGCGCGGTGCTGATGGCGGGCGAGCATGCGCCCGAAGGCCGGCGCACCTTCTTCGCCTCGTTCGCGCAGCTCGGCAGCCCGGCCGGGCTGATCCTGTCGCTCGTCGCGTTCCGCGCGGTGACCGCGCTCGACAAGGCCGACTTCCTCGCCTGGGGCTGGCGGCTGCCGTTCCTCGCGAGCGCGGTGCTGCTCGTGATCGGGATCCTGATCCGGCACGGCGTCGGCGAGTCGCCCGAATTCGAGCAGGTGCGGCGCGCGCGCCGCACCGCGAGGCTGCCGATCGCCGAGGTGTTCCGGTCGGCGTCCGGCCTCGTGCTGCTGTGCATCGGCGCGAACACGATCGGCATCGCCGGCGTGTATTTCACCAATACCTTCATGATCGCGTACACCACGCAGCATCTCGGCATCGGCAAGTCGACGATCCTCGACTGCCTGTTCGCGGTCGCGCTGATCCAGTTCTGCGCGCAGCCGCTTGCCGCCTGGCTCGCCGAGCGGCTCGGCGGCGCGCGCTTCCTGAAGCTCGCGGCGCTCGCGGCGATGGCGTCGCCGTATCCGATGTTCGTGCTCGTGCGCAGCGGCGAGCCGGCGTCGATCGTGATCGGCATCGCGCTCGCGGTGGTGTGCATGGCGGGCTTCTACTCGGTGATCGCGGGCTTCGTGTCCGGGATCTTCGCGACGCCTATCCGCTACTCGGCCATTTCGCTGTCCTACCAGGTGTGCGGGGCGCTCGCGGGCGGCCTCACGCCGCTCGCCGGCACCTGGCTCGCGCATCGCTACGCGGGCGAGTGGCTGCCGCTCGCGCTGTTCTACACCGCGCTCGCGGGCGTGTCGTTCGCGAGCATCGTCGCGCTCGATGCGCGCCGCGCGAACCGGACGCGCCCGGCCGACACGCTGGAGGCCCGCTGACATGACGCTCGCACTCGATGATCTGCCGGCCGTCGACGGCGCGCGGCTGTGGCGCGCGCTGACCGCGATGGCGCAGATCGGCGGCACCTCGAAGGGCGGCGTGCGCCGTCTCGCGCTGAGCGAAGAGGATCGGCGCGGCCGCGACCTGTTCGCGCAGTGGTGCCGCGACGCGGGCCTCGCGGTCAGCGTCGATGCGATCGGCAACCTGTTCGCGCGGCGCGCGGGCACGGAGGCCGGCGCGCCGCCGGTGCTGGTCGGCAGCCATCTCGACACGCAGCCCGAGGGCGGCCGCTTCGACGGGGTCTACGGCGTGCTGGCCGCGCTCGAACTGGTGCGCGGCCTGAACGACGCGGGCATCCGCACGCGCAAGCCGATCGAGCTGGTCGTCTGGACCAACGAGGAGGGCGCGCGCTTCGCGCCCGCGATGCTCGGCTCGGCGGTGTTCACGGGCGCGCTGGCGCTCGACGCGGCGCTCGCGGTGCGCGACGCCGAGGCGATCACGCTCGGCGACGCGCTCGACCGGATCGGCTATCGCGGCGCGCGCGCCGCGACCGGGCAGCGCGTCGACGCGTATTTCGAGGCGCATATCGAGCAGGGGCCGGTGCTGGAGGCGAGCGGCGCGGAGATCGGCGTCGTCACGGGCGGGCAGGCGATCCGCTGGCTCGACGTGACGCTCGTCGGCCAGCGCGCGCACGCGGGCACGGCGCCGATGGGCTACCGGCGCGACGCGCTGTTCGCGTTCGCGGACCTTGCGGCCGGCATCGAGCGGGCGCTCGACGCCTATGCGCCGCGCGGCCTCGTGACGATCGGCTGCGTCGCGATTCCGGATGGGTCGCGCAACACGATCGCGGGCGAGGTCCGCTTCAGCGTCGATCTGCGCCATCCCGACGATGCGCAGCTCGACCGCATGACCGAGGCCGTGCGCGAACTGTGCGCGCGGGTCGCGGCCGCGCGCGGCGTGCGGGCCGAGGTGGCGACGCACTGGACCAGCGCCGCGACGCCGTTCGATCCGGCCTGCGTCGCCGGCGTCGCGGCGGCGGCCGATGCGCTCGGCTGCGTGCACGAGCGCATCGCGAGCGGCGCCGGGCACGACGCGATCCATCTGGCGCGCCATTGCCCGACCGCGATGGTGTTCATCCCGTGCGTCGGCGGCCTGTCGCACAATGCGGCGGAAGACGTGCTGCCCGCCGACGCGACCCGCGGCGCGCAGGTGCTGGCGGCGGCCGTGCTCGCGCGCGCGGGCGTCGCCGCCTGAATGCCGCTCCCGCTTGACCGTGCGCGCGCGAGCGCGCCCCAGACAGAAGGAACCGACCCATGCTGACATTCTTTCATCCTGACCAGACCCTGCATCATCCGCGCAACTACTATTCGCGCGGCCGCATGCGCACGCCGCAGGAGGTGCCGGCGCGCGCCGAGCGGCTCGTCGCGGCCGCGCACGCGCTCGGCTTCGAGGTGCGCGCGCCGGGCGACTTCGGGGTCGCGCCGCTCGCGGCGGTGCACGACATGAACTACCTGCGCTTCCTCGAAACCGCGCATCGCGACTGGACCCGATTGCCCGAGGACTGGGGCGACGAGGTGATGTCGAACATCTTCGTGCGCGAGCCGAACGCGCTGCGCGGCGTGCTCGCGCAGGCGGGCCGCTATCTGGCCGACGGCAGCTGTCCGGTGGGCGCGGCGACCTGGCGCGCCGCCTACTGGTCGGCGCAGAGCGCGCTCGCGGCGGCGGCGGCGGTGCGCGCGGGCGCGCGCGACGCCTATGCGCTGTGCCGGCCGCCGGGCCACCATGCGCGCGCGGACGCGGCGGGCGGCTTCTGCTACCTGAACAACGCGGCGATCGCGGCGCAGGCGCTGCGCGCGGACGTCGAACGGGTCGCGATCCTCGACACCGACATGCATCACGGGCAGGGGATCCAGGAAATCTTCTATGCGCGGCGCGACGTGCTGTACGTGTCGATCCACGGCGATCCGACCAACTTCTATCCGGCCGTCGCGGGCTTCGACGACGAGCGCGGCAGCGGCGCGGGCGCGGGCTACAACGTGAACCTGCCGATGCCGCACGGTTCGAGCGAGGCGGTGTTCTTCGCGCGCGTCGACGACGCGCTGCGCGAACTCAAGCGTTTCGAGCCGGACGCGCTCGTGCTGTCGCTGGGCTTCGACATCTATCACGAAGACCCGCAGTCGCAGGTCGCGGTGACGACGGACGGCTTCGGCCGGCTGGGCGGCCTGATCGGCGCGCTCGGCGCGCCGACCGTGATCGTGCAGGAGGGCGGCTACCACCTCGACAGCCTGGAGGCCAACGCGCGCGCGTTCTTCGAGGGGTTCGGCGCCGCGCGGCGCTGATGGCGCGCGGCGCCGGCCGCGTCAGTGTGAGACGAACAGCAGCCAGGCGCCGCACGCGAGCGCGACCGCGCCGTACACCGCGTAGACGGGCAGCCTGAAGCGCGCGAAGCACAGCGTCGCGAAGGCGCCCGTCATCCAGTACACGGGCTCGGCCGGCACCTTCACGACGATCCGCAGCACCGCGACCAGCAGGAACGCGGTGGTGGACGTGCGCAGCAGCCGCATGCCGTGCGCGAAGCGCGGATCGTGCTGCAGCCGGCGCACGTGACGCTGCGCGAACACGACGAGGCAGCCGGACGGCACGAACAGCGCGACGGTGGCGAGCAGCGCGCCGCTCCAGCCGTCGGTCAGATAGCCGAGGAACGGCACCACGTTGAGCAGCGGGCCGGGCGAGACCGGCGACAGCGCGAAGGCGAGCGTGAAATCGTGCTCGCTGATGCCGGTGCCGGGCGTGACGAACAGCGTCTTGAGCACCGGCAGCGCGGAGAAGCCGCCGCCGAACAGGGTCATGCCGGCGCCGGCGAGGCGCGGCCACAGCAGGCGCGCCGCGTAGTCGCCCGGCATCGGCAGCGCGAACACCGCGACGAGGAGCGCGAGCGCGACGAGCAGCCGGCGCTCGCGCGCGCGCAGCGCGACGTGCAGCCGCTTGCCGGGCTCGGCGCAGGTGAGCCAGCCGGCCGCGAAGGCCGCGGCGAGGATCACGACGAAGGCGGCGGGGCTGTGCGCGAGCGCGAGCAGGAGGGTCGCGCAGACGGCGACGCCGCGTTCGAGCGGCGCGCGCACGAGCGTGCGCACCTGCCGGAACCAGGTCACGCCGATCAGCGCGGCGAGCACCATGCTGAAGTGGCGCAGCATGACCGGCCCGGCGAGCGTGCGGATGAGCGGGGTCTGGTAGAAGATCGCGAACAGCGTCATCAGCACGAAGAACGGCAGCACGCTCGCGACGCCGGCGGTCCAGGCGCCGGCGCGGCCGCGCAGCGTCTGGCCGAGCTGGATCGCGACGTTGCAGCCGACCGGCCCGGGCACCATCCAGGCCAGCGCGACCAGATCGGCGAACGCGTGGGGACCGATGCGGCGTTCGTGGTCGACGTAATGGCGCTGGAGCTGCGCCATCATCGCGAGGCCGCCCCACGACAGCGCGGAGATGCCGGCCATGACCTTGAACAGTTCCCACAGCGACTCGCGTTCGCTGGTTTCGACGGCATCCAGGCTGAGCATGATGGCGTTCTGGCTCTCTCGACGGCGTGCGCGGCCCGCGTGCGCCGATCGGGAAATTGTGCGACGCGCGTCAGGCGGCGGATATGAGCGGAAACACTATGGCGTTTCCCCGTTTGATCAGAGGAAAGCGGCGGGCGGCGGATCAGTTCGCGTCGGAGGGATCGCGGGTCACATCGGCCGCGTGGCGGCGTTCGCCCAGGCGCGCGCCGTCCGCGCCGCGCACGCCGAAGCGCGCGAGCAGGGCGGGGATGCCGTCGGCGGGCACCGGCCGCGAGAACAGGAAGCCCTGCGCCTCGATCTGGCCGAGCGCGGCGAGCCAGGCGATCTGCTCGTCGGTCTCGGTGCCCTCGACCACCACGGTCAGGCCGAGCGAGCGCGCGAGATGGACGATCGACGCCACCATCACGCAGACGCTGCGGTCGCCCGGGATCGCCTGCACGAACGAGCGGTCGACTTTCAGCGTGTCGACCGGGAAGCGGTGCAGGTAGGACAGCGACGAGTAGCCGGTGCCGAAGTCGTCGAGCGCGATCCGCAGGCCGAGCTGCTTGAGCGCGGTGATCTTCTCGGACACCAGTTCCGGATACTCCATCATCGCCGTCTCGGTGATTTCCAGTTCGAGCCGGCTCGCCTCGACGCCGGTTTCGCGCAGCGTGCTCGAGATCGTGTCGATCAGGTCGCCGCGCCAGAACTGGACGGGCGAGATGTTGACGGCGAGCGTCAGCGTCGCGTGGCCGTCGCGCTGCCAGAGCGCGAGCTGCTCGCACGCGGTGCGGATCACGAAGTCGCCGATCGGCACGATCAGGCCGGTCGATTCGGCGATCGAGATGAATTCGTTCGCGGAGATCACGCCGTGCTCCGGATGGTTCCAGCGCGCGAGCGCCTCGAAGCCGGTGATGCAGCGCAGCGTCAGGTCGATCTTCGGCTGGTAGGCGAGGAACAGCTGGCCTTCGGCGAGCGCGACGCGCAGCTGCTGCTCCCAGCGCATCAGGTGATCGGCGCGATGCGACAGGTGCGGGGCGTAGAACTGGTAGCAGTTCTTGCCGGCGTCCTTCGCGCTGTACATCGCGAGGTCGGCCTTCTTGAGCAGATCGATCTCGCTCTCGTTGGCGACCGAGTGCAGCGCGATGCCGATGCTCGCATGCAGCACGAACGCGCTGCCGCGCACTTCGAACGGTTCGCCGAACATCTTGATGATGGTTTCCGACAGGCGCACCGCGTGCCGCTCGACGTCGTCGCCCTTGACCACCACCACGAACTCGTCGCCGCCGATCCGCGCGAGCGCGCCTTCGTCGCGGACCGCGCCCGCGAGCCGCGCCGCGGTCATCTGCAGCACCACGTCGCCCGCGTTGTGGCCGAGCGTGTCGTTGACGGTCTTGAAGTTGTCGAGGTCGATGAACAGCAGCGCGAGCCGCGCGAGACTCGACGGCAGCGCGACGTCGTTGCGCAGCCCGCGCAGCGTCGCGTAGCGGTTCGCGAGGCCCGTCAGCAGGTCGTATTCCGCGAGCTGGGTCATCTCGCGCTCGCGGCCGAGCAGCTTGCCGATCAGGCCCGTCGCGACGCCGAAGAAGGCCAGCATCGCGAGCGTGATGAAGGTCGTCATCAGCAGGTAGATGTTGCGCGTGTGATGGTAGTCCGAGAACTCCTCGGTCTGCGACAGCCCGACCATCACGCCGAGCGGATAGCCATCGAGGTGGCGGTACGACACGATGCGCGCGACGTTGTCGATCGGATCGACATAGGTGCCCGACGCGCGTTCCGCGACCGGGTACACGCCGGATGCGGAAAACGCGCCCGGCGCGTTGTCCAGCGAGCCGGTGCGGCGCGCGAGCACCGCGCCCGTGTCGGACACCACGGCGATCACGCCGTCCCGCCCGATCGCCGCGTTGTTGTAGAAGTCGCTCGTGAAATAGCTCGGGTCCTCCGACACCACCACGATGCCCGCGAACGAGCCGTCGGGATGGTTGAGGCGGCGCGTGATCTGCAGCGTCCAGTGGCCGGACACGCGGCCGAGCACCGGCTTGCTGATGTACAGCAGGTCGGCGCTGTTGTGCTGGTGCACCTTGAAGTGCTCGCGGTCCGACAGGTCGATCGGGCGCGGATTGGGGTCGGAGGTGTTGGCGATCAGCTCGCCGCGCGCGTTGACGATCGAGACCTGGACCAGCGTGTCGCTCGGCACCACGCCTTTCTCGACCGTGGCCGACAGGTTGAAGTGGTCCGGTGACTTCTCGAACTCGTACTTCACGAAACGGGTGATCTGGTCGACCTGATGGATCGCCTTGATGGTGTGCTGCTCGAGCGCGGTCGACAGGATCGCGGCCGACGCGGTGGCTTCCCGGTATGCGCTGTCCTTCTCGACCGAGAGGCGCGCGACGATCACCGCCCACAACAGCACGAGCGCCAGGATCCCGAGCACCGGGATGGCGAACAGGGCGCGTCGCCGCGGTTTGCGCGGCACGCGCGGCGGCCGCACGATATGCGGGGCCGGGGGCCGAGAGGCACTCATCGGACGGTCAGAATCCTTGCGCGCAGAGGCGTCCCGCAGGAAGCCGAATTCAATGATGGGCCGCGCTGGCAGCGGATTAGGCCCGATATTACTGAATGGTCCGAAATTAAGATAGCTGGTCTGAGATATCAGCTTGATCAAGGGGGGCGCGGGAAGCGGGAGTCCGCCGCGGCGGACTCCCGGGGAGCCTTACCGGAGCCGGATCCGGCCGTCGATCACGGTGACGGCCGGGCCGCCGATCCAGATTTTCCCGGAGGCGTCGTCGTAGCGGACCGCGATGCGGCCGTCGCGGCCGATCGCGGTGCCCTGGCGGGCGGTGTAGGCGGGGCCGGGACGCCGCCCCTGGCGGTCGAGCAGGCCCGCGATGGCTGCGTTGGCGCTGCCGGTGACGGGATCCTCGCCGATCCCGAATGCGTCGCCCGTCATCAGGCAGCGCACCTCGAAGGTGGCGGGGCCGTCGGCCGGATGCGGCGCGTAGGCGGCGAGCCCGGCTGCGCCGACCGAGGCGGCGAGGCGCTTGAGCGCGTCGAAGTCCGGCTGCAGCGCGAGACAGTCCGCCGCGCGCGCGAGCCGCACCACGAGCCACGGCGCGCCGTTGTCGACGCCGTGCGGCGTGGCGTCGAATTCGATCGCGCCGGTGCGCAGCGCGGCCGCGAGCGCCGGGTAGTCGCGCTCGGGCAGGGGCGTCAGGCGCGCGGGCGGCGCGGCGAACGCCCAGCCGCCCGCGTCGTCCTCGGCCAGCTCGACGAGCCCCGCGCCGCACTGCTGGACCAGCCGGCCCGGCGTGCGCGGCGCGCCGCCGGCGTCGAGAAACGCGTGCGCGCTGCCGAGCGTCGGATGGCCGGCGAACGGCAGCTCGCCGCCCGTCGTGAAGATCCGCACGCGGTAATCGGCGGCGGGATCGGTCGGCGCGCACAGGAACGTCGTTTCCGACAGGTTGGTCCAGTGCGCGATCGCGCGCATGTCGGCGTCGCCCAGCGCATCCGCGTCGAAGACGACGGCGAGCGGATTGCCCTTGAACGGCGTCGACGTGAACACGTCGACCTGCTTGAAGCGGACCATCCCGTCGCGGAGGGAATCGCTCACGCGACCTCGGCGATCAGTTCGATCTCGACGCACGCGCCGAGCGGGATCTGCGCGACGCCGAACGCCGAGCGCGCATGCTTGCCCGCCGCGCCGAACACGTCCGCGATCAGCTCCGACGCGCCGTTGGTGACGAGGTGCTGCTCGGTGAACTCGGGCGTCGAATTGACGAGGCTCATCACCTTGACGATGCGCGTGACCTTGTTGAGGTCGCCCGTGTGCGCGTGCAGCGTGGCGAGCAGGTCGATCGCGACGCTGCGCGCGGCGGCCTTGCCTTCCTCGGTGCCGAGCGTCGCGCCGAGCTTGCCGGCCCATACCTTGCCGTCCTTCTTCGCGATGTGGCCGGACAGGAACACGGTGTTGCCGGTCTGGGCGCTCATCACGTACGCGGCGGCGGGCGCGGCCGCGGTGGGCAGCTCGATGCCGAGGGTCTTGAGGGTGTCGTAGACGTTTGCCATCGGGGGAAATCCTCGCAGGACAGGGGGAAGGGATGCCCGCGGCGCGAGCCGGCGGGCGGAGGGCGCCGCGCGCGCCGACGGGGCGCGCGCGGCGCGGTATCACAGGCGTTCGCGGATCAGCGCGCCGAGCTGGGCGATGCCGGCCTCGATCTTCTCGGGCGGCACCGTGACGAACGACAGGCGCAGCGTGTTGGCCTGGGCGTCGTCCGCGAAGAACGGCGCGCCCGGCACGAACGCGACGTTGCGGGCGATCGAGGCGTCGAGCAGCTGCATGCTGTCGAGCCCGGCGGGCAGCTTGACCCAGATGAACATGCCGCCTTCGGGGCGGTTCCAGCTCACGCCTTCCGGCATGTGGCGCGCGAGCGACGCGAGCATGGCCTCGCATTGCGCGCTGTAGAGCTGGCGGATGGTCGGGATGTGGGTGTCGAGGAAGCCGTCGCGGATCACTTCGTACGCGATCCGCTGCGTGAGCGACGGCGTGTGCAGGTCGGTCGCCTGCTTCGCCTGCACGAGCTTGAAGTGCAGTTCCTCGGGCGCGATGATGTAGCCGATCCGCAGGCCGGGCGCGAGCACCTTCGAGAACGTGCCGAGGTGGACGATGTGGTCGGGCGCCATCGACAGCATGCTCGGCAGCGGCTCGCCCGCGTAGTTGAGCGCGCCGTACGGATCGTCCTCCAGCACCGGGAACGGGCTCGACTGCGCGAACGCGGCCAGCGCCCGGCGGCGCTCGACGGGCGTGCGGCGGCCGGTCGGGTTCTGGAAATTCGGTTGCGCGTACAACAGGCGCGCGCCGCGCGTCAGCTCGGGCGTGAACTGGTCGGGCAGCAGGCCGGCGTCGTCGGTTGGCAGCTGCACATAGCGCGGCTCGTACAGCGAGAACGATTGCAGCGCGCCGAGGTAGGTGGGGGTTTCCACCAACACCGGGCTGTCCGGATCGATCAGCACCTTGCCGAGCAGGTCGAGCGCCTGCTGCGAGCCGGTCGTGATCAGCACCTGCGACACCCGCACCCGGTAGCGCTCGGCGATCCATTCGCGCAGCGGCAGGAAACCTTCCGTCGCGCTGTACTGGAGCGCCGCGCCCGGCGCGTCGCGCAGCACCCGATCGGCGGCCTCGCGCATCCGTTCGGCCGGGAAGGTCGCGGGCGAGGGCAGGCCGCCCGCGAACGAGATCACCTCGGGACGTTCCGTCACCTTCAGGATCTCGCGGATCGCGGAGCTGGTCAGCTTGCGCGCGCGCTGGGAAAGCGGCCAGTTGGACGGCTGCAGGTCATTCGGTTTCATAGTCTCCTCTGTCTTCGTCATCAGGGTCGGTCAGGTCGAAGCCGTCATTATCGCTTGCCGGTTCAGCTCGCGCGAGCGGCTTGCTGCGAGGCGGGCGGGGCGGATGGGACGGGCGCGGTGCCGACGGCCGCGCGGCGGCCGAGCATCACGGTGGCGATCACGGCCGCGGCGAACAGCCAGGTCGACGGCGCGACGCGCTCGCCGAACAGCAGCGCCGAGAAGGCGATCGTGAAGAAGATCTGCAGCAGCTGCACCTGGCCGACGCGGGCCGTGCCGCCGATCGCGAGCCCGGCGTACCAGGCGAAGAAGCCGATGAACTGCGAGAACAGGGTCACGTAGCCGAACGCGAACCAGATGCGCAGCGGCACCGGGCCGGGGTGCGTGCTGAAGTGGGTCCAGCCGAGCCAGCCGACCGGCAGCACGAGCACCGGCGCGGACACCACGAGCGCCCAGCAGATCACCTGCCAGCCGCCGATCTGGCGCGCGAGGCGCGCGCCTTCCGCATAGCCGAGCGCGCCGATGCCGACCGCGACCAGCATCAGCAGGTCGCCGGGCTGCAGCGCGCCGCCGCCGTCGCGCAGCGCGAACGCGATCACGAGCGCGCTGCCGGTGAGGGCGCTCACCCAGAAGGCCTTCGACGGCCGCTCGCGCGACAACCACGCCGCGTACAGCGCGACGAACAGCGGCTGCAGGCCGTTGACGACCGCGCCGTGCGCGGCGGGAACGCTGCGCATCGCCCAGGCCGAGAACACCGGATAGGCGATCACCACGCCCGCCGCGACGACCGCGAGGCTTTTCAGCTGCGCGCGGTTCGGCAGCGGCTCGCGCCGCCAGGCGAGCAGCGCGGCGGCCGGGACGGCGGCGAAGAGGGCGCGGCCGAGGCCGTTCAGCAGCGGATGGAAGGTCTCGACGACGACGCGCGTCATCGGCAGCGTGAGGCTGAAGATCATCACGCCGAGCAGGCCGAGCAGCATGCCCCGGGTTTCGCGTGAATTCATGACGGCAGGGTCTCCGGTGAGGGGAAGCGTGGATGGATGGCGTCAGCGCAGCGTGCGCGGGCCGTGCGGCGTGTCGAACTCGGCGACGAGCGCCGCGGCGCCCGGCGCGGCGGCAAGATCGAGCAGGTGGCCGGCGTCGAGCCAGCGCAACTGCTCGCGCACCGTTTCCGGTTCCGGATGGACCGCCCGCAGCGCGCGCAACGCGACGCCGTCGTCGCGCAGCGCGGCGGACGGGTGGCGGGGGCTGTCCCACTGGATCAGCGACGGCAGGACGCCGTCGCCCGCCTCGCGCCAGGCGGGCCAGCCGCCGTCGGCGGGCACGGTCAGGCCCCATCCGTAGTCGCCGCGCGCGAGCGCCACGACGGGCGGGATCCGTTCCGGATATTGGCGTTGCCAGACCGCAAGCCGGCGCGGCCGCTCGACCTGCGCGACCCAGTGCGCGAGATACGGGCCCTGTTCGAGCCGGGCCCGGGTGGTGGGCGCGTCGAGCGTGAACCAGCGCGGGCGCGACTCGCCGGCGGGGGCCTGCGGGTCGATCGCGATCACTTCCAGGTAGGCGCCGCCCCAGAGCCCGAACAGCCGGTTGTGGGTGCGCATCAGCGGATGCGCGCCGCCGCCGGACGGTTCCAGCCCGAGCGCGTCGGCGACGTGCGCGACGCCCTCGTCCAGCGTGCGGGCCGCGACGACGAGGTGATCGAGTTTCAGCGAATGGACGGCCATGACAAGAAAACGGGGTTTGAACGGGCGAAGCCGCCGGAGGCGGCCCGGAGAGACGGCGCGGCGGGACGCGCCGGGATGGAAAAACTGTAATCGCGCGCACCTGCACAGTAACGGTACAATCGGCGCGATACTCTTCGGTACAGTTCAGTTTGGGGTGCACGATGTCCACGGTTCCGCTCGACCAGATTCCCGTTCCGCATGACACGTCGACGCTGACGCTGGTCGATCAGCTGGTCCAGTGGGCGCGCCGCCGGATCGACGAGCGGGTGTTCCGGCCGGGGATGCGGATGCCCTCGATCCGCAAGCTCGCGATCGACAAGAGCGTGTCGCGCTTCACTGTGGTCGAGGCCTACGAGCGGCTGGTCGCGCAGGGCTATCTCGATTCGCGGCGCGGCTCCGGCTTCTACGTGCGCGAGCGCGCGGGCGCGCAGCCGGGCGGGCTGGCGGCGCGCGGCCCGAGCGAGGCGGGCGGCGTGCACAACACGATCGACGTGGTTTGGCTGCTGCGCAACATGCTGCACACGGCGAGCCCCGAGAAGGGGCCGGGGCTCGGCTACCTGCCGGGTCGCTGGCTCGACGGCGAGCTGATCACGAGCGCATTGCGCGCGCTGGGCCGGCAGGCGGGCGCGCAGATGCTCGGCTTCGGCACCGCGCAGGGCTTCCTGCCGCTGCGCCAGCAACTGCAGACCCGCCTCGCGGAACTGGAGATCGGCGCGACGCCGGATCAGCTCGTGCTGGTGTCGGGGATCACGCAGGCGATCGACCTGATCGCGCGGGTGTTCGTGCGGCCGGGCGACGCCGTGATCGTCGGCGATCCGGCGTGGTTCCAGATGTTCGGCCGCTTCGCGTCGCAGGGCGCGCAGCTGGTGGGCGTGCCCTACACGCCGGACGGCCCCGATCTCGACGCCCTGGAAACGCTCGTGCAGATGTGGCGGCCGAAGATGCTGGTCATCAATTCGGTGCTGCAGAACCCGACCGGCACGTCGCTGTCGGCCGCGCAGGCGTTCCGCATCCTGAAGCTCGCGGAGGCCTACGATTTCCTTGTCGTCGAGGACGACGTCTACGGCGACCTGTGCCCGCCGAGCTATCCGGCCACGCGGCTCGCGAGCCTCGACCAGCTCAAGCGGGTGATCTACCTGGGCAGTTTCTCGAAGACGCTCGCCGCGAACCTGCGGGTCGGCTACGCGGCGTGCGCGCCCGAGATCGCGCGGGCGCTCACCGACCAGAAGATGCTGGTCGGCATGACCACGCCCGAACTCAACGAGCGGGTGCTGTACAAGGTGCTGACGGAAGGGCATTACCGGCGGCACGTCGAGCGGCTGCGCGCGCGGCTCGACGGCGTGCGCGACAAGACCGCGCGGATGCTCGAACGCAGCGGGATGCGGCTCTTCACGATGCCGGCCGCGGGGATGTTCCTGTGGGCGGACACGGGCGTCGACTCCGACGCGCTCGCGGCGGCCGCGCACGAGGCGGGCTTCCTGCTCACGCCGGGCAGCCTGTTCTCGCCGCAGCAGTCGCCGTCGACGTGGACGCGCTTCAACGTGGCCAACTGCGGGGATCCGGCGCTCGCGACGTTCCTCGCGCGTTATCTCGACTCGGTGGCGCGGCGCGTGGTGGAGGCGGGTTCAGCCTGAGGGCGGCGGACGCCTGTCGCGCAGCGTGCGGGCGCGCTTCCAGATCCGGAGGCCGATGAACGTCCCCGGCGCCGCGGCGATGAACGAGCAGCCCAGCAGGTAATAGACGTCGACCCGCGCGGAGGCTTCGCAGCAATGCGCGTCGAACAGGTCGTCCAGCCACAGTGAGAATTCGACGGGCGGCGGCGGGATGGCGATGGGATGGCGGCCCCACCAGTACGCGACCGCCAGCGTGGCGAAGATCTGCCACAGTGCGCGAGACCTGACCTGGCGAGACGCTTCATCGGACCGTTACCGTGCCGTGCCGGCCATCTGCCGGTCGGTTCGAGGAGCGCCCGTCGCGTTCCAAATGGCGGTGGCGCATGGCGAGTATTGATGGAAGCGGGCAGGACCGGCCATTACACCGCAAGCCCGCCGCCGGAACATGAGATCATTCGCAAACTCAGCCTCTTGAAAACGGCGCGCGCATCCTCATCTGGGGCGCGGTCGTGCATCGCGTGTCCGGGCCCGCCGCTCGACACGCCGCCGGTTTTTGAAATGATCGCAATCGAAGGATAGACAGATGACTCAGCAAACCATGAGCTTTCAGGCCGAGGTCAAGCAGCTCCTCCACCTGATGATTCATTCGCTGTACAGCAACAAGGAAATCTTCCTGCGCGAACTCGTGTCGAATGCGTCCGACGCAGCCGACAAGCTGCGCTTCGAGGCGCTCGAGAACGGCGCGCTGTACGAGAACGATCCGAACCTGCGCATCCGCATCGGCTTCGATCCCGCCGCCCGCACCCTTACGATCGACGACAACGGCATCGGCATGAGCCGCGACGAAGCGATCGCGAATCTCGGCACGATCGCCCGCTCGGGCACCAAGGAATTCTTCTCGAAGCTGTCGGGCGACCAGCAGAAGGACGCGGCCCTGATCGGCCAGTTCGGCGTCGGCTTCTACTCGGGCTTCATCGTCGCCGACCGCATCACGGTCGAGACCCGCCGCGCGGGCCTGCCGGCCTCGGAAGGCGTGCGCTGGGAAAGTGGCGGCGAGGGCGACTTCTCGATCGACGCGATCGAGCGCGCCGCGCGCGGCACCACCATCACGCTGCACCTGCGCGAAGGCGAGGACGAGCTGCTGTCCGCGCATCGCCTCAAGTCGATCGTGCGCAAGTACTCCGATCACGTCGCGCTGCCGATCCTGATGCAGCAGGAAGCGTGGGACGCCGAGAAGGGCGAGATGGTCGCGAAGGACGAAGACGAGACCGTCAACCAGGCGAGCGCGCTGTGGACCCGCGCGAAGAGCGAGATCACTGACGAGCAGTATCAGCAGTTCTACCAGCACCTCGCGCACGACCACCAGAATCCGCTCGCGTGGACCCACAACCGCGTCGAGGGCCGCAGCGAGTACACGCAGCTGCTGTACGTGCCGTCGCATGCGCCGTTCGACCTGTGGAACCGCGATTATCGCGGCGGCCTCAAGCTGTACGTGAAACGCGTGTTCATCATGGACGACGCCGAGCAGCTGCTGCCGCAATACCTGCGGTTCGTGAAGGGCGTGGTCGATTCCGCCGACCTGCCGCTCAACGTGTCGCGCGAGATCCTGCAGGAAAGCCGCGACGTGAAGGCGATCCGCGAAGGCGTGACGAAGCGCGCGCTGTCGATGCTGGAAGAACTGGCGAACGCCGAGGACGATGCGGGCAAGGAACAATACCGCACGTTCTGGAGCGCGTTCGGCCAGGTGCTGAAGGAAGGCGTGGGCGAGGATCAAGCGAACCGCGAGCGCGTCGCGAAGCTCGTGCGCTTCGCCTCGACGCACGGCGGGACCGATGCGCAGGACGTGTCGCTCGCCGACTACGTCGCGCGCATGAAGCCCGAGCAGACCCGGATCTACTACGTGACCGCCGACACCTGGCAGGCCGCGACGCACAGCCCGCACCTCGAGGTGTTCCGCAAGAAGGGCGTCGAGGTGCTGCTGCTGACCGACCGCGTCGACGAGTGGATGCTGTCCTACCTGCAGGAATTCGACGGCAAGCCGCTCGCGAGCGTCGCGCGCGGCGACCTCGATCTCGGCGCGCTCGACGACGCGGAGAAGAAGGCGCAGGAAGAGACGGGCGAGGCGTTCAAGCCGCTCGTCGAGAAGATGAAGGAAGCGCTGGGCGACAAGGCGAAGGACGTGCGCGTCACGTTCCGGCTGACCGATTCGCCGTCGTGCCTCGTCGCCGACGACCACGACATGAGCGGCTACCTGCAGCGCATGCTGAAGGCGGCGGGCCAGAGCGGGCCGGCGATGCAGCCGATCCTCGAGGTCAACCCCGAGCATCCGCTCGTCAAGCAGCTGCAGGCGGACAGCCCCGAGTTCGGCGACTGGTGCCATCTGCTGTTCGACCAGGCGCTGCTCGCGGAAGGTGGTGCGCTCGAAGATCCGGCGAGCTTCGTGAAGCGGACCAACACGCTGCTGCTGTCGCGCGCGGCGTGATCGTGACGCGGTTCGACGCGGCCGGCGCCGGCTGGCGCGCGACGCCGCGTCCCGGTTGCTCGGCCGCGCAGAAGGACTGGCTGACGCGCGGCGGTTCGCTGACCGCGCATCTCGCGGGGCTCGGCCCGGTGACGGTGCGTGTGACGCGCGAGATCGTCGGCGTGCCGTGGGCCGACGAGCATGCGGCGCTCGCGCGCGGGCCGCGCGTGCCGATGTGGGTGCGCGAGGTCGTGCTGGCGGTGGACGGCGTGCCGTTCGTCGCCGCGCACAGTCTCGCGCCGCTCGCCGCGAGCAAGGGCGTGTGGCAGGCGATGCGGCGTTTGCGCACGCGGCCGCTCGCCGAACTGCTGTACAGCGATCCGCAGGTCACGCGCTCCGCGCTCGTGAGCCGGCGCGTGATCGCCGGGCATCCGCTTCATGCGCTGGCGCTGCATGCGCTCGCGCCGCGCGAGGCCGCGCCGCATGCGCTGGTCGCGCGCCGCTCGGTGTTCGAGCGGCATGGGGAACCGTTGATGGTGACGGAGTGCATGCTGCCGGCACTGTGGCGGCATCTGGCCGCGCGCGAGGCCGGCGCGCCGCGCGCGGACGGTGCCGTGCCGGGCGCAAGAGGATGCCGATGACGTTCAAGCGCTGCTTTTCCCCGGTGGTCGATGCGCGCACGCGCGTGCTGATCCTCGGCAGCCTGCCGGGCGAGCGCTCCCTGGCCCACGGCCAGTACTACGCGCATCCGCAGAACAAATTCTGGCTGCTGGTCGGCGCGGTGATCGGCTGCGATCTGGTCGCGCTGGCCTACCCCGCGCGGCTCGATGCGCTGCGCGAACACCGGATCGGGCTGTGGGACGTCGTGGCGGAAGCGCGGCGCGCCGGCAGCCTCGACAGCAACCTGCGCGATCTCGCCAGCAACGATCTGATCGCGCTGATCGGAACCCTGCCCGATCTGGCGGCGATCGCCTTCAACGGCGGCACCGCGGCCAAGGTCGGCACGAAGACGCTCGGCGAGGCGGCGCAGCGCTATCAACTGCTTGGCCTGCCGTCGAGCAGCCCCGCGCATGCGTCGGTTTCCTATGCGGCGAAGCTCGACGCGTGGCGCGCGCTGCAGCGCTACGCGGGGCGTTGATACCCCCGCGGCGAGCCGATCGCCGGTGGAGCGACCGGGTTTGCGCCGCGCCCGCCCTCAGGGCCGGCGCGGTCTCGCGCTGATCGCTGGGCAAGGGCGATCGCGCGATCGGCGCGGTCGTCATGGCGCACGGCCGACCGCCCCTCCTGCCCGCATGCCGCGTCGGCGCGTGCCCGACGCAGGCCATGCGGCGCGACCGAGCCGTCGCTTCAGCCGCGCCGCGCCGGCTTATTTCTGCAACTCGGGCGCTTTTGCCAGCGCTGTCTGGAGCTTGGCAACCGCATCGGCCGTCGCGAGCTGCCCGGCCAGGCCGAGGTTGTGCTTGAATTCGCTGAACTCCGCGTGGCCGGTGCCCGTCACGTCCTGGCTGACCACGGTCTGACCGCCCGGGTCAGCGACCGTGCAGGCGAGCGTGACCGAGAAATCCGTCGGCGGCCAGGTCACGAGGCTCGGTGACGACGACGACGTCTTGATCGTCGGCGTGATCACGTAATCCAGATGCTTGGCCTGAATCGTGGCCGCGTCCGGCGCGCTCTTGAGCTTGGTCACATTCTTGAACACGTGGCCGAGACCGACGTACAGCGGCAATTCGAGGTCGTGGTAGGGGTGATAGCTGACCTTGTCGCCGCCGCCGCCCGGCGTGATCGCTTCCATCGCCAGCTGCTCATCGGTGATGACGAGCCCGATGGTCTTGTCGAGCGGCTGGGTCGACAGCGCCGGAATCTTGCTCGTGTCGCCGGTCAGCGAAATTTCATGCGCGCAGCCGGCCAGTGCCGCGACCATGCTCGCGGCCGCGACGATTCGAATCAATGTCATTGTTTTCAGGTCTCGTTGAGTGTGGTGGTTTGATGCTGGGTGGAACGGGCGATTTATTGAATCGCCTCGAGGAAGGCCGGATCGGCATAAAGTTCGCCGAGCAGCTTTTGCACGGCGAGCGGATATTCTTCACGCGCCTTGGGCACGGCGATCATGGCCGCGAACGACGAATCCCATTTCGTGCGCGCGGACTTGATTTGGTCGTAGCGCACCGCGCCCGATCGCATCACGATGAAACATGCCGACAATCTCGCGGCGCCGTTGGCGAGACCGACGTCGATGTCGTTTTCCAACAGAGTCGCCTTGATCTCGACATCGCTCTGCGGCGAAAGCTTGCCGGCCATCTGCAATTCCTTCGTCATCGCATCGGCGAGATAGGCGCCGAATGAATCGCCGATCGGCGACTGCATCAGGTTCGCGCGCAACGGCACCGGATAGGGATTCCTGGTATCCGCATGCGATTCGAATGCGCCGACTTTCGCCTGCGCGCCCGTGGCGTTCTTGAGCGATTGAATGTTGTCGACTGCGGGGGAGTAGGGCGGAGCGACCATGGAACAGGCGCTCAGGAACACGATCGGCGCAAGCAGGCCGACTGCGCGAATGACGCTGGGCATCGTTGTTTTACCTCGTGACTGTTGAAGTCTGCGGACAGGGAGGTCCGGACGGCCAGGCCGCCCGGTGCGCGATCAGTGGAATACGCGCATGCGTCTTTCAAATATCTTTCTGTCTGAAGGATTTGACCCTGCTCAGGGATATCGGCGTGAAAGGACGAATCTTGAATCGCGTGTAAACAATGGCTTGGATTGTTGGCTGGGCGGCTTTTCTGAGGCGAATCAGCCCGGATGTCGAATCGGCGCGAATCACGATCCATTCGAATGATGCGCGTCGCATTGCCGGGAAACGCGTGATGACTCTCCGGGATGGTCCGCCGGATTAAGCGGGCGAGGCGCGATTTGAACGCGCTTTGGCCCGGAAGTGAAAACCATGCTCCCGATACCGTGGGAATGCCGCCTGTCCCGATAACCGCAATGGCAGCGCGTGCGACGAGATCTGCCCGGTCGATTGCCGAATCATCGACACGCGCGGCGTCGGGGCGCGGACGTGCCGGCGCAAGCGGTCCCGGCCCTGCCATCCCGTCCGGATGCTATCCTCTCGTCCGATTCAAAACCCACTACCGCGCCGCCGGCGCAAGATTGCCTCATGACCCGACTGATCAAGCGCGCCTCCGCCGAGGCGCGCGCATTCAAACGCGGCAAGCCGTCCGCCTACAACGGCTCCGTGAAACTCCAGCCGTCGCGCGCGAAGCGCCGCGCCGACCACGACGAGCAGGACGACCATCCGGTGCTCGACGCGCCGCGCAAGCCGCGCTTCGCGCCCGTCACGTTCTCCGAGGAACGCGGCGTGCGCTACCTGCACTTCGGCACCGAGTGGGTGCAGGGGGCGATGCGGATCTCGAAGCCGCTCCACATCGAGCTTGAATACGCGCAGCAGATGATGGCGTGGCTGCTGTTCCTCGAAACGCCCGAACGCGTGGTCCAGCTCGGGCTCGGCACCGGTGCGCTGACCAAGTTCGCGCATCGCTTCCTGCCGCGCGCGAAGGTCGAGGCGGTCGAGCTGAATCCGGCCGTGATCGTCGCCGCGCACACCATGTTCGAATTGCCGCCCGACGACGCGCGCCTCACGGTGCGCGAAGCCGATGCGTGGGACTTCGTCAACGATCCCGCCCAGCGCGGCACGATCGGCGCGCTGCAGATCGACCTGTACGACGCGACCGCGCGCGGCCCGGTGCTCGACAGCGTCGCGTTCTACCGCGCGGTGCGAGGCTGCCTCGCCGAGGCGGGCATGGCCACCATCAACCTGTTCGGCGACCACCCGAGCTTCGTGCGCAACATGAAGCACCTGAACGCGGCGTTCGACGGCCGCGTGATCGCGCTGCCCGAGGTGCACGACGGCAACCGCATCGCGCTCGCGTTCTCGGGCCCGGCGCTCGAGGTGAGCTTCGCGCAGCTTGACGCGCGCGCCACGCTGATCGAGGCCGAGCTGAAGCTGCCCGCGCGCCGCTGGGTGAAAGCATTGAAAGCCTCGCTCGACACCCGCGCGGACGTCTTCACGATCTGACGACGCCCGCTTCGGGTTCGCCCCTGTTTGACCGCTTCCCCCCGGCTCTTATACTGAAAAAGGCGCCGGGGGGCTGCCGCACGCTCCGTGCCGTGTCTCCCCGCGCATCACCGCACCCGTCCACAACATCAAGAACCGGGAATGATGAGGAGACGTCATGGCTCACGATGCCGACGCCAATCGGGCCGCCAAGCGCTGGCTCTGGCTGCTGGTCCTGCCGTTGATCGCGATGGTCTGGGTGCCGTCGTACAGCCGGATCGAACCGCAATGGTTCGGTTTTCCGTTCTTCTACTGGTACCAGCTGTCGTGGGTGTTCATTAGCGCGGTCATCACCGCGCTC
Source organism: Burkholderia sp. GW821-FHT14F03 (assembly GCF_058803765.1). Classification (NCBI taxonomy): domain Bacteria; kingdom Pseudomonadati; phylum Pseudomonadota; class Betaproteobacteria; order Burkholderiales; family Burkholderiaceae; genus Burkholderia; species Burkholderia sp. GW821-FHT14F03. Next base: position 48,997 of record NZ_JBXAPG010000022.1, on the reverse strand, counting down.
GTCTACTTCAAGACCAAGAACTGCTGGAAGGCGGGCGGTACGCCGGGAGGCCGCTCATGAACCTCGCCGCGACCTGCGTATTCGTGCTGCTGTTCGTCGGCGTGACGATCATGGGCTTCCTGGCCGCGCACTGGCGGCGCGGCGATCTCGCGCATCTCGACGAATGGGGGCTCGGCGGCCGCCGCTTCGGCACGGTCGTCACCTGGTTCCTGCTCGGCGGCGATCTCTATACCGCCTATACCTTCGTCGCGGTGCCCGCGCTCGTGTTCGGCGCCGGCGCGATGGGCTTCTTCGCGCTGCCCTACACGATCCTCATCTATCCGTTCGCGTTCATGGTGTTCCCGAAGCTGTGGAGCATCGCGAAACGCCACGGCTACGTGACCTCGGCGGACTTCGTCAGCGCCCGCTACGGCAGCCGCGCGCTGGCGCTCGCGGTCGCGGTGACGGGCATCGTCGCGACGATGCCGTACATCGCGCTGCAACTGGTGGGCATCGAGGTCGTGATCGGCGGCCTCGGCTTCGATACGCGCGGCTTCGCGGGCGATCTGCCGCTCATCATCGCGTTCGCGATCCTGGCCGCCTACACCTATACCTCGGGCCTGCGCGCGCCGGCGATGATCGCGATCGTCAAGGACATCCTGATCTACATCACGATCGCGGCCGCGATCATCGTGATTCCCGCGCAGCTCGGCGGCTTCGGCCACATCTTCGGCGCGGTGCCGCCCGCCAAGCTGCTGCTCAAGGCGCCCGACGCGGCGAGCCTGAACGGCTACAGCGCCTACGCGACGCTCGCGATCGGCTCGGCGCTCGCGCTGTTCCTGTACCCGCACTCGGTGACGGCGATCCTGTCGTCGTCGTCGGGCAACACGATCCGCCGCAACATGGCGATGCTGCCCGCGTACTCGTTCGTGCTCGGGCTGCTGGCGCTGCTCGGCTACATGGCGCTCGCGTCCGGGGTCAAGGACATGCCGGAGTTCGCGCCGTACTTCCAGGCCTACGGCGCGAATTTCGCGGTGCCCGCGCTGTTCCTGCATTTCTTCCCGTCGTGGTTCGTCGGCGTCGCGTTCGCGGCGATCGGGATCGGCGCGCTGGTGCCGGCGGCGATCATGTCGATCGCCGCCGCGAACCTGTACACGCGCAACATCCACCGCGAGTTCATCAATCGCAACATGACGCACGAGCAGGAAACCCAGGTCGCGAAACTGGTGTCGCTGATCGTGAAGGTCGGCGCGGTCGTGTTCATCCTCGGGCTGCCGCTCACCTATGCGATCCAGCTGCAGCTGCTGGGCGGGATCTGGATCATCCAGACGCTGCCCGCGATCGTGCTCGGCCTCTATACGCGCGCGCTCGACTATCGCGGGCTGCTCGCCGGCTGGGCGGCGGGCATCGTGTGCGGCACCTGGATGGCGATCTCGCTGAAGCTCGCCGGTTCGATCTTCACGATCCATCTGTTCGGTTATGCGATTCCGGGCTACGCGGCGATCTGGTCGCTGATCGTGAATCTCGTGGTGTCGATCGCGGTCAGCGTGCTGGTGCGCGTGCTCGGCATGCGGCACGCGGAGGACCGCACCCGTCCCGAGGACTATCTCGACGTGGTCGAAGGCTGATCCGCGCGGCCGTCGCGGACCCGTCCGCCACGTTGCGTGGCGGGCGTTTTTTACGGCCGGCGAGGTGCGGCCGGCGTGTCGCGCCGCGCGTCCTCACGCGTCCACGCGATCCTTCAAGTGATTCTATGGCGGCCTTCGCGGCCCGGAAATCGGTGAAAGACCGATTGGGTGCGCCGCAGCATTCCATTGAATAATGCGTCCCTTCCAGCCGAGGCTGGCCTTATTGAGTCGAACGAAACGAAGGGAGAGGGGCGATGAGGATCTGGATTCTGTGGTTGGGCGTGTGCTGCGTGCCGCTGGGCGGCTGTGTCGCGGCGTACTACCGGTGAGGCGCGCGCATGAGGAAGCTGCTGATGTGGTTGCCGCTCGTCGCGCTGCTGTTGTCCGGTTGCGTGAACCTGTACTACCGATGAGCGGGACGCGTGCGCGGCGCGCGCTGGGGTTCGCGGTCGCGCTCGCGAGCATGGCGGGGTGCGTGCAGGTATACGGCCCGGGCGCGGGGCCGGGGTCGCGCGGGCACGCGGGCGCGGCGACCCAGGCGGGCGAGGGCGGCGCGGCGGACCCGGCCGGCCGCTTCGTGATTGCAAACCGCAAGTACGACGAAGCATGGGACAAGGTGGGCCGGTTCTATGCGGACCACCGGTTCGCGGCACGCGTCAGCGATCGCGAGGCGGGGCTCGTCGCCGCGGCGTACGCCGATTATCCGAATGCGGGCAATTTCGTCGCGTGCGCGGATCTGCGCCAGACCTCGAACGTCACCTATACGCTGAAGGTGGTGACCCGGCTCGACGATGCCGGGCAGGGCGTCGCGGTCGCGCTCGACGTGACGGGCAGCGCGCGGGTGGAGTCCGCGGGCAGGCTCAAGGCGTCGCGCGTCGCGTGCCGCTCGAACGGCGCGCTCGAACAGGCGCTTGCCGAGGCGCTGCGCAAGTGAGGGCGGGCGGCGCGCCTGCGCCGCCCTGGCGAAGCGAACATCTAGCCGCGCATGGCGGGATCCTCGACGTTGATCATCCAGTGCACGCCGAAGCGATCCTTGAGCATGCCGAACCCGAGCGCCCAGAAGGTTTTCTGGAACGGCATGCCGACTTCGCCGCCGTTCGCGAGGAGTGCGTCGAACAGCTTCTGGCCTTCCTCGACGGTGGCGGGGTTGAGCGAGAGCGAATAGCCGTCGTGTCCACGCCCGGCGGCGTTGCAGTCGCCGTCCGAACACATCAGGACCGAGTCGCCGATCTGGAAGCTCGCATGCATGACCTTGTCGGCGAGCGCGGGGTCGGCCGGCCGGGCGGGATCGGGCGGGGCATCCTTGAAGCGCATCAGCAGATGCACTTTCGCGCCGAGCGCCTGCGTGTAGAAGGCGAGCGCTTCGTCGCTGCGTCCGTTGAAGATCAGGTACGGTTGGACTTGCATCATTGTCTCCTTGATATGGGCGGGCGCGGCCTCGGCCGGTTGCGCCCGTGCCGAGGATTCTAGTGCGTACGGCCTGCGAAAACGATGTCGGCGCGGTGACGCGGACGAAAAAAAGCCGCGGGTCCGACCCGCGGCTTTTGGGTGTCGGATCGCCGGCCCGGCGGCTCGACCTCGCGCTCAGCGCAGCGCGTCGATCATCTTCTCGAGCTTGACCGCGTCGGCCGAGAACAGGCGGATGCCTTCCGCGAGCTTCTCGGTGGCCATCGCGTCGTCGTTCAGCTGGAAGCGGAACGACGATTCGTCGATCGCGACGCGTTCGGCCTGGCCGTCGAGGCGCGCGTCCGGCGACAGCTTGCGGGTGACCGTGTCGTTGCTGTCCTGCAGCTTCTGCAGCAGGTCGGGGCTGATGGTGAGCAGGTCGCAGCCCGCCAGCTCGGTGATCTGGCTGACCGTGCGGAAGCTCGCGCCCATCACCTCGGTCGAGTAGCCGAAGGTTTTGTAGTACGTGTAGATGCGGCGCACCGACTGCACGCCCGGATCGTTCGCGCCGCCGTTCTTCACCTCGTCCCACTCGGCGCCCGCGCTTTTCTTGTACCAGTCGTAGATGCGGCCGACGAACGGCGAGATCAGCTGCGCGCCCGCTTCCGCGCAGGCGGCGGCCTGCACCAGCGAGAACAGCAGCGTCATGTTGCACTTGATGCCGTCCTTCTGCAGGACCTCGGCCGCGCGGATGCCTTCCCAGGTCGACGCGAGCTTGATCAGCACGCGCTCGCGGCCGATGCCCGCTGCTTCGTACAGCTTGATGATCTCGCGGCCCTTCGCGATCGAGCGCTCGGCGTCGAACGACAGGCGCGCGTCGACTTCGGTCGAGACGCGGCCCGGGATCAGCTTCAGGATCTCGCTGCCGAATGCGATCAGCAGGCGGTCGATGATGAAATCGCTCGGCTTGTCCGCGTGGTCGCGCACGGCTTTTTCGAGGATCGGCCGGTAGGCGTCCTTCTGGACCGCTTTCAGGATCAGCGACGGATTGGTGGTCGCGTCCCGCGGCTGGTATTGCGCGAGCTGCTGGAAATCACCGGTGTCGGCGACGACGGTCGTGTACTGCTTGAGCTGGTCGAGTGCGGTAGTCATGGCGAATCGTGATGAAGGCGCGGCGCGCCGGGTTCGACGAAGGCGCCGCGGCGTGCGGCGGCGAAGCAGGGCGGCGCGCGGGGCGCGGCCGCCGGAGCCTCTATTCTAGGCCGGATTGCCGGCCGCGGCGCGCGCGCGGCTCAGGCCGGCCGGCGCGCGTTCAGGAGCACCTGCGTGAGCACGCCCGCGACGAGCCCCCAGAACGCGGAGCCGATCGACAGCAGCGTGAGGCCGGACGCGGTCACCATGAAGGTGACGAGCGCCGCTTCGCGCTGGCGCGGCTCCTGCATCGCGTTCGTGAGGCCGCTCATGATCGAGCCGAACAGCGCGAGCGCCGCGACCGACACGACGAGGGCTTTCGGCAGCGCGGCGAACAGCGCCGCGATGGTGGCGCCGAACACGCCGGCGACAAGATAGAACAGGCCGCACCAGACCGCGGCCGTGTAGCGCTTGTCGCGCGCCTCATGCGCTTCCGGGCCGGTGCAGATCGCCGCCGTGATGGCCGCGAGATTGACGCCGTGCGAGCCGAACGGCGCGAGCGCGAGCGACGCGAGGCCGGTGGTCGCGATCAACGGGGACGACGGCGTGGCGTAGCCGTCCGCGCGCAGCACCGCGATGCCGGGCACGTTCTGCGAGGCCATCGCGACCACGAACAGCGGGATGCCGATGCTGACGACGGCCGAGAGCGAGAACGACGGCATCGTGAATACCGGTTGCGCGAGCGCGATATGGAAATGGCTGAAGTCGAGCAGGCCGAGCGCGCCCGCCGCGATACAGCCGGCGAGCAGGGTCGTGACGATCGCGTAGCGCGGCGCCGCGCGCTTCACGAGCAGGTAGACGAAGAACATCACGAGCACGAGCGCGGTCTGGAACTGCGCGGCGCGAAAGATCTCGATGCCGATCTCGAACAGGATCCCGGCGAGCAGCGCGGCGGCGATGCCGGCCGGAATCCGGCGCATCAGCGTGTCGAACAGCCCGCTCACGCCGACCGCGGTCAGCAGCAGCGCGCAGACGATGAACGCGCCGATCGCCTCCGCATACGGCACGCCCGGCAGCGATGCGACGAGGAGCGCCGCGCCCGGGGTCGACCACGCGACCACGATGGGCGCGCGAAACCGCAGCGACAGGCCGATCGTCGTCAGCGCCATGCCGATCGACAGCGCCCAGATCCACGACGAGATCTGCGCGTCGCTCAGGTGCGCGGCGCGGCCCGCCTGGAACATCAGCACGAGCGAACTGGTATAGCCCGTCATCATCGCGACGAAGCCCGCGACGAGCGCCGACAGCGACGTGTCCGCGAAAAAGCGCGGCGGCGCGGGGCGTGCGGCGGCGGCCGGCGACAGGTCGGGGGCGGGCGGTCGGGTCATGCGGGTGTCTCCGGTGCGGCGGGTGTCGTCGTCGTGCGAGGGCGCGGCGTTTATTTGCTGAGGACGCGCATCGCGGTTTCGAGGCCGGCGAGCGTGAGCGGATACATGCGCTGGCCGAGCACCTCGCGGATGACCGCGATCGATTGCCGGTACTCCCACAGCCGCTCGGGCTCGGGATTGAGCCACGCGAAATGCGGGAATTGGTCGGCGAGCCGGCGCAGCCAGACGGCGCCCGCCTCGGGATTGTTGTACTCGACGGAGCCGCCCGGCTGCAGCACCTCGTAGGGGCTCATGGTCGCATCGCCGACGAAGATCAGCTTGTAGTCGGGCGTGAACTTGTGGAGCACGTCCCAGGTCGGCGTGCGCTCGGTGTGGCGGCGGCGGTTGTGCTTCCACAGGTGGTCGTACACGCAGTTGTGGAAGTAGTAGAACTCGAGGTGCTTGAATTCGGCCTTGGCGGCCGAGAACAGCTCTTCGGTGCGCTTGATGTGATCGTCCATCGAGCCGCCCACGTCGAGCAGCATCAGCACTTTCACGTTGTTGTGCCGCTCGGGCACCATCCTGATGTCGAGCCAGCCCGCGTTGGCCGCGGTGCTGCGGATCGTGCCGGGCAGGTCGAGTTCTTCCGCCGCGCCTTCGCGCGCGAAGCGCCGCAGGCGGCGCAGCGCGACCTTGATGTTGCGGGTGCCCAGCTCCACGGCGTCGTCGTAGTCGCGATAGGCGCGCGCCTCCCAGACCTTGACCGCGGTGCGGTTGCCCGCCGACGGGCCGCCGATGCGGATGCCTTCCGGGTTGTAGCCGCCGTGCCCGAACGGCGAGGTGCCGCCCGTGCCGATCCACTTGTTGCCGCCCTCGTGGCGCTCCTTCTGCTCGTCGAACAGTTCCTTGAGGCGGTCCATCAGCTTGTCGAGGCCGCCGAGCGCCTCGATCTGGGCCTTCTCCTCGGGCGTCAGCTCGCGCTGCAGGCGCTTTTCCAGCCAGTCGAGCGGAATCTCGAAGGCGTCGGACGGCAGCGCCGACACGCCCTGGAAATACGCGCCGAACGCCTGGTCGAACTTGTCGAAATATTGCTCGTCCTTGACGAGGGTCAAGCGCGAGAGATAGTAGAACGCGTCGAGCGACGGCGGGATCACCTGCGCCTTCAGCGCTTCGAGCAGGGTCAGGTATTCCTTGACCGACACCGGCAGCTTGGCGGCGCGCAGCGAATAGAAGAAATCGATCAGCATGGACGGACCTCGGCGGGGCGCGCCTGCGCCCGCGCGACGGGGCGCGGCGGCGGGGCGGAAACGGGCGGGCGGCGCATCGGAGGCCTCGGCGCGCTAGCGGTTGTGGCGGTTCATGTAGACGAGCCGCTCGAACAGCGCGACGTCCTGTTCGTTCTTCAGCAGCGCGCCCGCGAGCGGCGGCACGATCTGCTTGTGGTCCTTCGAGCGCAGCGCGTCGGGCGGGATGTCCTCGGCGAGCAGCAGCTTGAGCCAGTCGAGCAGCTCGGAGGTCGACGGCTTCTTCTTGAGCCCGGCGACGCCGCGCAGTTCGTAGAAGCTCTCGAGCGCGGCGCGCAGCAACTCCTGCTTGATGCCAGGGTAGTGCACGTCGACGATGCGCTGCATGGTCGAGGCGTCGGGGAACTGGATGTAGTGGAAGAAGCAGCGGCGCAGGAACGCGTCGGGCAGCTCCTTCTCGTTGTTCGACGTGATGATCACGAGCGGACGATGCTTCGCGCGCACCAGCTCGCGGGTCTCGTACACGTGGAACTCCATGCGGTCGAGCTCGCGCAGCAGGTCGTTCGGAAACTCGATGTCGGCCTTGTCGATCTCGTCGATCAGCAGGACGCTCGGCGCTTCGGCCTCGAAGGCCTGCCACAGCACGCCCTTGACGATGTAGTTGGCGATGTCCTGCACGCGCGCGTCGCCGAGCTGGGAATCGCGCAGGCGCGACACCGCGTCGTATTCGTAGAGGCCCTGCTGCGCCTTGGTGGTCGACTTGATGTGCCATTGCAGGAGCGGCATGCCGAGCGCGGCCGCGACCTCCTCGGCCAGCATGGTCTTGCCGGTGCCGGGCTCGCCCTTGATCAGGAGCGGGCGCTGCAGCGTCAGCGCGGCGTTCACCGCGAGCTTGAGATCGTCGGTGGCGACGTAGTGCGGGGAGCCTTCGAAGCGCATGGCGGCGTGCTTCCTGCAAAAAAATCCCAGTATAAGTCAGGAAGGGTTGTCGGGTTCCCGCGCGGCTTGCTATCGTGGCGGACGGCGTCGGCGAGCCCGGAAGCCCGGGCGGGCCGCACCGGGGCCGCGTTGTGGACGCGTTCCCCGCCGACGCGGTACAATCTGCCCGTTTTTTTTGGCCTGCGTGGCATCCCTACAAGCAAAACGGCGCGGGCCGTTGCCGTTTTGGGCGCCAGTTTCCCCTCAAGCTAGGTTACAAGCTATGAACAAATTCGTCGGCAAACATGTCGTTGTCGCAGCGCTTGCGGCGCTCGCAGCCAGTGCGCAGGCGGCCGGTGTGGTCGGCAACCCGAAGGACGGGGCAGGCAAGGCCGCGATGTGCATCGGCTGCCACGGCATCGCCGGGTACCGCACGGCTTACCCGGAGGTCTACCGGGTGCCCATCCTCGGCGGCCAGAACCAGCAATACCTGGAAAACGCGCTGAAGGCCTACCGGAAGAAGGATCGCCATTTCCCGTCGATGAACGCGATCGCCGCATCGCTGACGGATCAGGACATCGCCGATCTCGCGGCCTATTACGCGGCGCAGAAGCCCGATTCGAAGAACAATCCCTACAAGTAAGCTCGCGCTTGCTTATCTGATCAGCGGGATAGGAGCATTCATGAAGAAGCCTCACACGGCATTCAAGACGGCGGCGGCGTTCGTGTTCGCGGCCGGCTTCGCGATCGGCGGCGCGCACGCGGCCGATGTCACGAAGGGCAAGGAACTCGTCGAGTCGCACAACTGCGCGGCCTGCCACGGCGCCAAGCTCGACAGCCCGATCAACGCGGAATACCCGCGCCTCGCCAATCAGCACGCGGACTACATGGTCTGGGCGATGCGCCAGTACCAGATGGGCCTGTCGAACCCGCTGCTCGGCCGCAACAACGCGATCATGCAGGCGCAGGTGCAGAGCCTGTCGATCAGCGACATGAAGGACATCGCGGCCTACATCGAGTCGCTGCAGGGCAGCCTGACCTTCAAGAAATAACGCGCGCGGCCCACGCCGGCCGCGCCGCTGCGCGCCCTCTACAGGGCACGCCATCGACCCCGCCGCGCGCGGGGTATTTTTTTGCCCGCGCGGCGGGCGCGCTTCAGTCGCGCGACGCGCGCTGCAGGATCCGCTGCAGGTAGGCGTCGGTGTCGGGCGGCGTGCCGGTGCGCTGCGCTTCCCAGATCGTCTCGCCGAGACATTCCATGATCGCGTGATGGGCGTCGTGCGCGGAGCCGAGCCGCGCCGCGAGCCGGTCGTGCGCGGCGCGGATCCCGGGCGGCTGGTCGATCGACAATTGCTCGCTGATCGCGAGATGCATCGACAGGTGCAGGAACGGATTCGTGCGGCCTTCCTCGGGCGCGTAGTCGTGTTGCGCGGCGGGGCCGTCGGCGGCCAGGTCGGCGTGGTATTCGGGGTGCGCGCCGATCCAGTCGGCGGCCATCGTTTCCAGCGGCGTGAGGATGCCGCCCGTGCGCTGCTTGTGCCAGGCGTCGATGAAGAAGCGACGGACTTCGTCGCGGCTCGGATTGAACATGATGTGGGGTGGCGATGCGTGGGCGCGGCGGGGTGCCGCGCGAACGCGCATTCTACGCCGCCCGGGGCCGCTTTGCCGGCGCGGGCCGCGCGCTCACTCGGCGGGCGCGGGCGTCTTCGGGCGGAACTCGCACAGCGGCTCGATCGCGCAGTGCCAGCACTCGGGGCGGCGCGCCTTGCACACGTAGCGGCCGTGCAGGATCAGCCAGTGGTGCGCGTCCTGGAGGAACTCGGCCGGCGTGAATTTCTCGAGCGCGGCCTCGACCGCGCGCACGTCCTTGCCGGGCGCGAGGCCCGTGCGGTTCGCCACCCGGAAGATGTGCGTGTCGACCGCGACGGTCGGGTGGCCGAACGCGGTGTTGAGCACCACGTTGGCGGTCTTGCGGCCGACGCCGGGCAGGCTCTCCAGCGCCTCGCGGTCGGCGGGCACCTCGCCGCCGAACCGGTCGAGCAGGATCCGGCAGGTCGCGATCACGTTTTTCGCCTTGGTCCGGTACAGGCCGATCGTCTTGATGTACTCGGCCACGCCTTCCTCGCCGAGCGCGGCAATTTGCCGCGGCGTGTTCGCGACCGGGAACATCTTGCGCATCGCCTTGTTGACCGAGACGTCGGTCGCCTGCGCCGACAGCAGCACGGCGATCAGCAGCTCGAACGGCGTGGTGTATTCGAGTTCGGTGGTCGGGTTCGGGTTGAGGCTGCGCAGCGTCTCGTAGATCGCGCGCCGTTTGGATGCGTTCATGCGCTCAGGACTGGCCGGACGGTTTGGTGGGATCGGCTGGCTCGGGCTTGGCGTCGGCCGCCTCGGCGAGACGCCGGCGGCGTGCTTCGGCCGCGTCGATCTGCGCCTGCACGGCGGCGCTCACGCCCTCGGTGTTCTTCGGCGCGTCGCCCCGCGCGGCGAGTTCTTCCTTCTTCTTGCGCGCGCGTTCGAGCGCGGCGGCGATGATCGCGCGTTTCTTCGCTTCCGGATCGTCGGCGACGCCCGGCGTGGCGACGCCGCCCGACGTCGCCGGGATCGCGCCCGGCGCGGGCGCGGTGGGGGAGGCGGTTGCGGCCCCCGCGTGCGAGCGCCGCGCGGCCGCGCGGGCCTCGGCTGCCTCGCGTTCGCGCTGCTGGCGCGCGAGACGCGCGTCGTGGCGCGCGCGCGCGGCGTCGGCCTGCGGCTGAGTCCACGCGTCCCAGCCGGTCTGCGCGCCGGTGACGGGCACCATCGCGATGCAGTCGACCGGGCAGGGCGGCACGCACAGATCGCAGCCCGTGCACAGCGCGCTCAACACGGTATGCATTTGTTTCGGTGCGCCGACGATCGCATCGACGGGGCACGCTTGCATGCACAACGTACAGCCGATGCACAGCTGTTCGTCGATCACGGCGAGCGGCCGGGGGCGTTCGTCGCCGTTGACGGGATTGAGCGGAATCACGGGCTTGCCGAGCAGCGCCGCGAGGCGCGCGACGCCTTCGGCGCCGCCGGGCGGACACTGGTTGTAGCCGGCCGTGCCGGCGGCAATCGCTTCGGCGTACGGACGGCAGCCGTCGTAGCCGCACTTCGTGCATTGCGTCTGGGGCAGCAGATCTTCGATGCGATCCGCGAGGGTCTTGGAATCGGTCACGATGACAACGTGGGGCGGGCTCGCTTGCGCCGCGTGCGGACGGGCGAGTCGGTAGGGTTCGTCAAACCGGGATTATCGCCGATTTCCCGCATTGCGCTTGACAACGCATGTGCCATAATCGAAGCGCTTTTTTGCATGACCGCAGCAGGGCGCGCCTCAAGCGCGGTGCGCCCGTCCTCGCTGTCGGTGGCTGACGAAGCGCCGGCAGCGCCATCCGGATTACGCGGCTCACACAGCAAAACGCCACCATGAATCAGCCAAAAATCAAAAGAGATCCTGAAGGAACACGGCGTCGCATCCTGCTCGCGGCCGCCGACGAGTTCGCAAGCGGGGGGCTGTTTGGCGCGCGGGTCGACCAGATCGCACGGCGCGCCGAGACCAACGAGCGCATGCTCTATTACTACTTCGGCAGCAAGGAGCAACTGTTCACCGCCGTGCTCGAGCATGCGTTTTCCGCGCTGACCGAAGCCGAGCGCGTACTCGATCTCGACGGCGTCGCGCCGGTCGAAGCGGTCACGCGGCTCGCGCATTTCGTGTGGGACTACTACCGCGACCACCCCGAGCTGCTGCGCCTCCTCAACAACGAGAACCTGCACGAGGCGCGCTACATGCAGAAATCCACGCGCATTCGCGAAATGATGTCGCCGATCGTCGCGATGCTCGGCGGCGTGCTCACGCGCGGCCAGAAGGCGGGCTTGTTTCGCACGGACATCGATCCGCTGCGCTTCTACGTCACGCTGTCGGGCCTCGGCTACTACATCGTGTCGAACCGCTTCACGCTGGCCGCGACGCTCGGCCGCGACTTCAGCACGCCCGACGAGCGTGCCGAGATGGTCAAGCTCAACACCGAGGTCCTGCTCGCGTATCTGTTGCGGCGCTGAGCCCGGCGCGGCGCGCGGCGGCTCAGCGCGCGCCGCTCAGGCGGCGGCCTTGCGGGGGCGCGCCGCCTTCGTGCCGGCGGCCGCGCGTTTCGCGGCGGGCAGCCGGGAGGAGCCGGCCGCTTTCGCGGCTGCGCGCCCTGCCTCGGCGGCGGCGGCGCGTGCGGCCGGCGACGGACGGGTGGCGTCCGTCGGTTCCGGCGCATGTTCGCGGATGAATTCGCGCAGCTGCGGATAGATGATGGTGCGCCAGCGGCGCCCGGAGAAAATCCCGTAGTGTCCGCATTTCTCGGCGGTCAGGCTGCGCCGGTGCGCCTCCGGAATGCCCGTGCACAGCTCGTGCGCGACGTGGGTCTGGCCGCTGCCCGAGATGTCGTCGAGTTCGCCCTCGATCGTCATCAGCGCGGTGTCGCGGATGTCCTGCGGGTTCACGCGCTCGCCGTTCACGTCCCAGGTGCCCTCGGCCAGCCGGAACTCCTGGAACACCACGCGGATCGTGTCCAGATAGTATTCGGCCGCCATGTCGAGCACGGCGTTGTACTCGTCGTAGAAGCGGCGGTGCGCGTCGGCGTCGTCCTCGTCGCCGCGCAGCAGGCTCTGATAGAAATCCCAGTGCGATTGCGCGTGGCGCTCCGGATTCATCGCGACGAAGCCCGTGTGCTGCAGGAAGCCCGGATACACCTTGCGGCCTTCGCCCGGGTAGTTCGCGGGCACCGTGTGGATCACGTTGTTCTCGAACCACGAGTGCGAGCGGTTGGTCGCGAGCGAGTTCACCGAGGTCGGGCTCTTGCGCGCGTCGATCGGGCCGCCCATCATCGTCATCGTGAGCGGGGTGTCCTCGCCGCGGCTCGCCAGCAGCGAGATCGCCGCGAGCACCGGCACCGTGGGCTGGCATACCGAGATCACGTGCAGGTTGCGCGCGCCGATGTGGCGGATGAAGTCCTGGATGTAGTCGACGTAGTCGTCCAGGTGGAACGGGCCGGTCTCGACCGGCACCATGCGCGCGTCGATCCAGTCGGTGATGTAGACCTTGTGGTCCTGCAGCAGCGTGCGCACGGTGTCGCGCAGCAGGGTGGCGTGGTGGCCGGACAGCGGCGCGCACACGAGCACCACCGGCTCGTCCTTCAACTGCTCGACCGCCTCGCTGTCGTCGGCGAAGCGCTTGAAACGCAGCAGCCGGCAAAACGGCTTCTCCAGGATCGTCTGCTCGACGATCGGGATGTTGTGCCCGTCCTTGACGATCTGGTGGAGCCCGAATTCCGGCTTCTCGTAGTCCTTGCCGAGCCGGTACATCAGCTCGTATGCCGCCGACAGCCGCGTCGCGCCGGGCACCAGCGACAGCGGGCTCAACGGATTGGCGAATGACTTGGAGGCGGCCTGGGCCCAGGCGGTGAGCGGGCTCAACATGGCCCGCTGGAATTCATGCAGTTGGTAGAGCATGCAGGCTCCCGGGGGGAGACGGTGCGCGAACGCTTGCCGTGTGGATCAGCAATCGAGCCGGTCAGATACGAACGGACGATCAGTCGATTCTGATCATATCGAACTCTGTATCTTGCCGCAATGCAGCATCACCCGGATATACCCGCGTGGGGCCTGGATCTGAACTTGTCTTACATTTGTCGTCAACATGTGGCTAACGTGTTGCGAAAAACGGCTTGGTGCGCCGCCGCGCTCAGCGGCCCGCGGCCTCGATCGGGGCGGGCTGGCCGGCCGCGCGCGCCATTTCGTCCTCGTGATGCATCAGGTTCAGCGCGGTATGGACGAGCGCGACGTGCGAGAACGCCTGCGGGAAATTCCCGACCAGCCGCCGGGCGACCGGGTCGTATTCCTCGGCGAGCAGCCCGAGGTCGTTCGACAGGGACAGCAGGCGGCTGAACAGCCGGTGCGCGTCGTCGATCCGGCCGAGCAGCGCGAGGTTGTCGACGAGCCAGAAGCTGCACGCGAGGAAGGTGCCTTCGCCGGGCGGCAGGCCGTCGTCGTATTCGGACGTGTGATAGCGCAGCACGAGGCCGTCGTGCATCAGGCCGTTTTCGATCGCGGCGACCGTGCCGGTGACGCGCGGATCGGTCGGCGGCAGGAAGCCGACGAGCGGCAGCATCAGCACGCTCGCGTCCAGCTCGGGGCTGCCGTAGCTCTGCGTGAAGGCTTGCTGCGCGGCGTCCCATGCGTGTTCGCAGACGTCGGCATGGATCGCGTCGCGCAGCGCGCGCCAGTGATCGAGCGGCGCGGGCAGCCGGAACATTTCCGCCGACTTGATCGCGCGGTCGAACGCGACCCAGGCCATCACTTTCGAGAACGTGAAATGACGGCGGCCGCCGCGCGTTTCCCAGATGCCCTCGTCGGGCTCGCGCCAGATCTGTTCGAGGTGCTCGAGCAGCGCGCATTGCACCGACCAGACGGTGTCGTCCGCCTGCAGGCCGCCGACGCGCGCGAGATGCAGCGCCGCCATGACCTCGCCGAACACGTCGAGTTGCAGCTGGTTGGCGGCATTGTTGCCGATCCGCACCGGTTTCGAATCCTGGTAGCCGGGCAGCCAGCCGAGTTCGAGCTCCGGCAGGCGCCGTTCGCCGGCGATCCCGTACATGATCTGGATCTGTTCCGGCGAGCCCGCCATCACGCGGCCGAGCCAGGCGCGCCACGCGCGCGCCTCGTCGAAATAGCCGCCGCGCATCAGCGCGAGCAGCGTGATCGTCGCGTCGCGCAGCCAGCAGTAGCGGTAGTCCCAGTTGCGCGAGCCGCCGAGCTGCTCGGGCAGCGAGGTGGTGGGCGCGGCGACGATGCCGCCCGTCGGCTCGTAGGCGAGCGCCTTCAGCGTGATCAGCGAGCGCCGCACGGCGGCCGCGTAGCGGCCCTGCACCTCGCAGCGCCCCGACCATTCGAGCCAGTAGTTCTCGGTGCGCGCGAGCATCGACAGCGGTTCGCGCGCGGGCGGCAGCCGCAGGTGCGACGGCGCGTAAGCCAGCGAGAACGGCACGCGCTCGCCCGCGTACACGGTGAAATCGGCGACGGTGCGCAGGTTCTCGCCCGTGAGCGGCACCGGCGTGCGCAGCACCACGGTGTCGGGCCCCGCGATCGCCTTCATGCCGGCCTCGCGCGACAGCTGCGTGACCCACGGGATCGAGAACCCGTAGTCGAAGCGCAGCACCAGTTCCATGTGCATCTTCAGCGCGCCGTGCCGGCCGACCACGATCCGCACCAGTTCCGACCAGCCGTTGCCGGGCGGCATGAAGTCGATCACGGTGACCGCGCCGTCGGCGCTTTCGTAGTCGGTTTCGAGGATCAGCGTGTCGCCGCGATAGCGGCGCGTGCTGGCGGTGACCTGCGCGTCGTCGGCGGGCGCGAGCCGCCAGCGGCCGTGCTCGGGCGTGCCGACCAGCGCGGCGAAGCAGGCGCCGGAATCGAAACGGGGCCAGCAGAGCCAGTCGACGGAACCGTCTCGGGCGATCAGCGCGGCGGTGTGGCCGTCGCCGACGAGCGCGTAATCTTCGATGAGGGCGGGCATGGGCGGCGAATCTCCCTGTTCTGGTCGTTCACGATCTGGGCAGGCAGGCGGACGACTGTACGTGTGCCGGCGCGAGCCCCTATACTCGGACGGCGCGCCGCGGACGGCCCCGGAGCGGCCCGCGCGTCGTCACATCACAACACTAGAGACAGTTCGATGCAAGGAGGTTCCATGTCCGACTGTTCCCGCGCGCCGCTCATGCGCGTTTTCCCGTTCAATTTCTCGCACTGGATGAAAGGTTTCGCGCTCGCGCTGTCCCTGTCCGCCGCGCCCGCGTTCGCGCAGGACGCCGGCGCCGCGCCCGTCGACGGCCTCTACAACCTCCTCGTCGGCACCTACACCGACGGCGGCAGCGACGGCATCTACGTGTATCGCTTCGATACCCGCACGGGCGACGTGACGCCGGTGTCGTCCGCGAAGACCGTGAACCCGTCGTTCCTGATCGCGAGCCGCGACGGCCGCCACGTGTACGCGGTCAACGAGCTGCCCGGCGACAACGGTCCCGCGAACCAGCGCGGCGGCATCAGCGCGTTCGACTTCGACGCGAGGACGGGTGTGCTCACGTTCGTGAACCGGGTGTCGTCGGAAGGGAACGATCCGTGCTACCTGAGCCTGTCGCCGGATGGCAGGTATCTCGTGACTGCGAATTATTCGGTGGCGTCGGATCCGGGCGGCAGCTTCTCGGTGTTTCCGCTCGACGGCAACGGTTCGGTCGGCAGCGCGGTGCTGAACGTGCACCACGAGGGCACGGGGCCGGTGAAGGGCCGCCAGGACGGCGCGCACGTGCATTCGACGGTGTTCTCGCCCGACGGCCGCTACCTGTTCGTGCAGGACCTCGGCGCGGACAAGATCTTCGGCTACCGCTACGCGCCGGACGGCAGCCGCGGGCTGCTCGGCCCGACCGACGGCCGCTACACGCTCGGGCGGCCCGGCTCCGGCCCGCGCCACATGGTGTTCGCGGCGAACGGCCGCTATGCCTACGTGACCAGCGAGCTGGACGCGACGGTCGACGTCTATGCGTATCACGACGGCCGGCTCGAACGGCTCGAGACGGTGCGCATGAGCGAGCCCGGCTTCAAGGGCCGGGTCGGCGGCTCGGCGGTGCATCTGTCGCCTGACGGCCGCTTCCTGTACGCGAGCAATCGCGGCGACGCGAACGAGATCGTGACCTACGCGGTCGACGCGGCCAACGGCCGGCTCAAGCTGGTCGGCCGCCAGTCGAGCCTCGGCAAGACCCCGCGCGAGTTCGCGATCGATCCGACCGGCAAGTGGCTGATCGTCGGCAACCAGGACAGCGACAGCGTGTTCGTGTTCCGGCGCGACCCGGCGACCGGGCGGCTCGACCCCGATGCGCGCCGCCTCGCGGTCGGCAAGCCGGTCGACTTCACGCTGGTGCCGGCGTCGTAAAACCGGGCCGGCGATAAAAAAAGCGACGCCGAGGCGTCGCTTTTTCTTTGGGGCCGGGCGGGGGTCAGTCCGGCAGCGGCGGCGCGAGCACCTCGCGGCTGCCGTTGATGCCCATCGGCGACACCAGGCCGGCCGCCTCCATCTGCTCGACGAGGCGGGCCGCGCGGTTGTAGCCGATGCGCAGCTGGCGCTGCACCGACGAGATCGAGGCGCGTCGCGTGCGCACCACGAACGCGACGGCTTCGTCGTAGAGCGGGTCGGCCTCCGCGTCCGGGGCCTCGCCGAACAGGTCCTGGGCGGCGCCCTCGGAGGCCGGGCCGTCGAGGATGCCTTCCTCGTACTGCGGCTCGCCGAACTGCTTCAGGTACTCGACGATCCGGTGCACTTCCTCGTCGGCGACGAACGCGCCGTGCACGCGCTGCGGGTAGCCGGTGCCGGGCGGCAGGAACAGCATGTCGCCCTGGCCGAGCAGCGACTCGGCGCCCATCTGATCGAGAATCGTGCGCGAGTCGATCTTCGACGAGACCTGGAACGCGACCCGCGTCGGGATGTTCGCCTTGATGAGGCCCGTGATCACGTCGACCGACGGGCGCTGGGTGGCGAGGATCAGGTGGATGCCGGCCGCGCGCGCCTTCTGCGCGAGGCGGGCGATCAGCTCCTCGATCTTCTTGCCGGCGACCATCATCAGGTCGGCCAGCTCGTCGATCACGACCACGATCAGGGGCAGCGTCGACAGGGGCTCGGGCGCGTCGGGCGTCAGCGAGAACGGGTTGCCGATCTTCTTTTCCTTGGCCTCGGCGTCGCGGATCTTCTGGTTGAAACCCGCGAGATTGCGCACGCCGACGGCCGACATCAGCCGATAGCGCTTCTCCATCTCGCCGACGCACCAGTTGAGCGCGTTCGCGGCGAGCTTCATGTCGGTGACGACCGGCGCGAGCAGATGCGGAATGCCTTCGTAGACCGACAGTTCGAGCATCTTCGGGTCGATCATGATGAGCCGCACGTCCTCGGGCGTCGCCTTGTAGAGCAGCGACACGATCATCGCGTTGATCGCGACCGACTTGCCCGAGCCGGTGGTGCCGGCCACCAGCATGTGCGGGGCCTTGGCGAGGTCGGTGACGACCGGGTTGCCGACGATGTCCTTGCCCATCGCGAGCGTGAGCTGCGACGCCGAGTGCTCGTACTGGCGCGATGCGAGGATTTCCGACAGGCGGATCGTCTGGCGCTTGGCGTTCGGCAGTTCGAGGCCCATGCAGGTCTTGCCGGGGATGGTCTCGACCACGCGGATCGAGGTGAGGCCGAGACCGCGCGACAGGTCCTTCATCAGGCCGACGATCTGGCTGCCGCGCACGCCGAGCGCGGGCTCGATCTCGAAGCGCGTGATCACGGGGCCGGCCGACGCGCCGACCACCGTCACCGGCACCTTGAATTCCTGCAGTCGCTGCTCGATCACCTGGCCGGTCTGCGCGAGGGCTTCCTCGGAAATCGTCTCGACGTCGTCGGAGGCGGGTTCGAGCAGGTCGATCGTCGGCAGTTCGACCAGCGAGGCGGCGGGCGCGCGGAATTCGAACGCGTTCGGGCCCGGCGGGCGCGCGGGCGGGGCGTCGGCGGCGGGGGGCGCGGCGGCGTCCGGGAGCGGGGCGGCCGCGGCCGGCGCGAACGGGGCCGGCGGGGGCGCCTGGATTGGGGTGCTGTGGGCGTTGGCGGTCGCGGTCGCCAGATAAGGGGCGGGTGCGATTGCAGCGAGCGCGCCCGCGAACGGGGCCGCCGCGGGTGGCGTGCCCGCGATCGCCGGCTGGGCGGTCGGTGCGGCTTGGGCCGGCAGTCCGGGGGGGGCCGACGCGGTCGGTGTCGGCGCGCCTGCCTGATGCGGGGCGGGCGCGGCCATGCCGGGCGCGTTCGAGAGCGAGGCCGCGGCGTACGATGCGCCCGCCGTCGTGGCCGGCGGTGCGCCCAACGGCGTATGCACCGGCAGGCTGAGGTGGCCGGAAGGCGCGGTTGCGGCAGGTGCGATCACCGTCTGAGCGACAGCAGCCGGCGCTGGGGCGCCGGCTGCGCCCGCCGGCGGGGGTGTCACGTAGCCCGCTGCCGACGGGTTCGGCGCGGCGTACGACGGCAGGCCGGAGCCGCTCGCGGGCGCCGTGACGGACGCAGGCGTCGGTTGATGGGCCGGCGCGGATGCCGAGGCGGCGCTGGTTGCGGCAGGCGACGCGGCGAGGCCAGGCGCAGGCGCGAGGGGCGTGGCCGGGGATGCGGCGGGCGTGGACGCTGTCGCGGCTCCCGACGGCGAAGGGAACGGCGCACCGGTCGGCGACGTTGCTGGCGCGTGCGTGCCCGCCATGCCGTGCGCAACAGGATTCGACGACGATCCCAGGGCCGCCGCGACACCGATCGCGGCGGGCTCTGCGCCGGTTCCCGCATATGTCGAGGTAACTGGCATGCGGGTAGCCGGCGCGGCTGCGGCGGGCGATGCAACAGGCGATGCAACAGGCGATGCAACAGGCGATGCAACAGGCGATGCAACAGGCGATGCAACAGGCGATGCAACAGGCGGCGCGATGTGAGCAGTCGCTTGCGTGGCCGCGTGCGCGGCAGGCGATGCCGATGCGACAGGCAGCGCTGCGTCGGCGCGGAGCGGGGCGGACGAAGTCAGTGGTGCGTGCGCCGGCGGACGAGCATCGGCTGCCGCCGTGGCGGAGGCCGCGGCGAAAGACGATGAACCGCTGACCGAAGGCGTGCTCGACGCCGATTGCGTTGCCGGGTCGGGTTGCCGCGTGCTGTCGCTTGCAAACCTCGGCGCGCCGGAGGCGGCGGGCGCAGGCTGCGCGGCCACGGAGCCCGCGGCCGGTGCGGGCGAAGCGCCGGGTTGCGCTGTCGGCACGGCGCCGCTTGCGTGGAGCGCGGCGGCGGGCAGGGCCGCGGCGACACCGAACGCAGTCATCGCGGGCCCGGCGGTCGCGGAAGCGCTCACCGGCTTCGCGTCAGGCGCGCCGCTGGCGAGGTACCGAGGCGCGGGGTTCGCGTCCGGCGACGGCGCGGCCTGCGCGGCGGGCGGGGGCGCGACCGAACCGGTGGCTCTGACGCTGTCCATGCGCCCCGTCGGCGCAGCAGCCTGTCCCGTCACCGAGGACGATGGCCGCGTTTCGCTCCGGCTCGGGGTCGAGGTGCTGAGCGTCTGATCGGACTTGAGGGGCGCATTCCCATTGGGCTCGTCTTCCCAGGGAGCGAGCGGGGCCGGGGCCGAAACGGGCTCGATCTGGTCCGCGTGCGTCAGCGCATCGCTCGCGCGAGACGCCTCCCGCGAGGCGAGCGGCGACTGGATCGCCCGGACGGCTGGCGTGGCATCGGCGGTCTCCGCGTCGGTCTTCACAGCATCGGCGGGCGCTGCGTGGTGTGGCGCGTGGGCGTCGGCGTGGCCGGTCGTCCCGACCCGGCCTTCGTCGCTGCCGGTCGTCACGGGCGCTGCCGGAGCGTGGCCGTCTGCGTCGATCGGCGTCCCGCGTTCCTGTCCGTGGGAGATGCCCGACACGTCGTTTGACGGCGGCGTGGCCCGAACGGCGTCGGCATTGACCAGGGGCGAAACCCCGGGCGCCGGTTGATCGAACACGAACGAGAGGTCGATGACCTCGGATGCATCGGGCAGATCGGTCGCGCCGGGGCCGGCCTCGACCGTATCGGGAGCGAGATCCGGTGCGGCGGAGTCGACGCTTGTCGACGCATGATCATCGGTCGTGCCGATGAGGGAATGGGTCGTGCCGTCGACGGCGCCGACGGTTGCGGCGTGGCCGCCATCCGTCGCCGACCCGGCCTCGGCCGTGCCGGCCGCTGCATCTGCGTGGAGCCAGCCGGATGCGACGTTCGCCGCGCCAGCCTCCAGGCTCGCGGCGGCTGCGTCTCCGGCGGCGTGGTCGATCGTCTGCGCATCGGCATGTGCATCGGTAGCGGACGCAAGCGCTTCACCCGAGCCCGTCGCGCCGTGCTCGAACGGATCGAGGCTTACCGCGCCTGCCGCGTGCGGGCCCGTGGCGATTGCCGTCGCCGGAGCGGCCGCTGTCGTGGCCGCGAGGCCGCCCGCCGCGCCCGACGCTGCGCCGGCCGCGCCCGCGAGCGCGGCCCATTGCGCGGTGCTTGCCTCGATCGAGCGCAGCGTTTCGTGCACGCTCGGCGCCGGCGCAATCTTCTGCGCGGGCTTTTCCGCCCACGCGTAGAGCGGCGCGCGCGCCGGCGTGAGCGCGGGGCGCTTGCGCGCCGCATCGGACGCGGCTGCCGTGACGGGTGGGGGCGTGCGCATCGGGAGCACCGGCTGCGCGGCGGCGGCCTTGCGGATCGGCGGATTCGCGGCGGCGACCGAACGCAGCGCGGCCGGTTGCAGCGGGCGCTGCTGCAGGGTCGCGGCGCCGGCGTTCGACACCGGTGCCGCGGGGGCTGCGGGCGGCGCGCGCCGAACCGGCGCGACGTCCGTCGCAGGGCGCGCGCGTTCGCCGACAGCCGGCGCGAGCGGGGTCGCGGGCCGCATGGCCGGCCGCGCCGGCGTGACGGCCGGGCCGCGCGGCGTCACCGCGCCGGCCGCCGGTGCACCCGAAGTCGAGATGCCCGCCGCCGGCCCGCCCGCCGTCGACGCGCGCGCCGGACCGACCGGCGTCGCCGCCCGCGTCGACACACCCGGCTTCAGCCAGCCGGCCGGCGCCACCGGCTCGTTGCGTTTTGCCTGCACGGGCGGCGCGCCGGCGCCCTGGCGGCCGCGCCGTTCGTCGCGCGACGCCTGCGTGGGACGCCACAGGGTCGGCCGCGCGTAGCGGCCATTCTGTTTCGGCGCCATCGAATTCACGGTATGCGCGCTCGTCGGCTGCACGTCGCCCGCGCGGCGCACGCGCCGGTCGTCGTCGCGATGCAGCGAGGCGCGCGGCAGGTCGGCCACGCCGCGCGGTTCGTCGTCGCCGCGCTGCGGCAGGCTGACGCCGAACGATGCGTCGAGCCAGGTATTCAGCTGTCGCCAGCCGATCCCGAGCAGCCAGGGCAGGCCGAGGAACAGCAGCACGACCATCGCGAGCGGCGTGCCGACGTGGCCGAGCACGCGCTCGAAGCCGCCCGCGAGCAGCTGGCCGAGCGCGTTGCTGGCGGCGTCGCCGCCCGGCAGCGCGGTGCCGAGCGTGCAACTCGCGATCATCACCGCGAAGAAACCCAGCCACAGCCGGATCGAACCGGAGCCCGCCAGACCGCCGCCGCCCGGCAGCATGGATTTGACGAGACGCCAGAAAAGAGGGATGAACCAGACGGCCGAGAAGCCGAACCAGCCTAGAACTACCGTATGCATGCTTGGAAACACAAAGAGGACGAGGGGCGCCGAGCGCGACCCGTCGAGTTTAACCGGCCCGCGACGCCGTGTCGGCAGGCGGGCCGACGCGCGGCGCGGCGCGCCACGCGATCACTTACTTGCCGCGCCGCGCGAAGCGCAGCGTCGTGCCGTCGTCGGTGACGAGCAGCAGCTCCTGCGGCTCGCGCATCTGTACGCCGGTTTTCGCGAGATGGGCGAGCGCGTCGAGATAGTCGCGCTCGAGCTTGCCGCCGAGCGAGCCGGCGCAGGCCATCCGGGTGCCGGCGAGCGGGCTGAAGCCGAGCACGCCGTTCTTCACGTCGTAGGTGCCCACGTAGCGGTTGCAGCCCGAAAAGCCCGAGACGCGCCGCACGCCGGTCTCGGTCGACAGCGCGAGCTTGATCGGCTCGCCGTTGTCGCCGTGCGGAATCTGGCGCGACGAGCCGTCCGCGTTCTGCCAGGCGACCAGCTCCCAGCGCGTATCGTCAAGCAGCTGGACCGCGGCCGGGTTGAACGGATCGGGCGCGGGCGCGCCGGAATCGGGGTGGGTGGGCATGGCGCAGGCGGCGAGAAGCGTGGCGACGGTCAGCGCGCCGAGCGGCGCGCGCAGCGGACGGGCGACGCGAAGGCAGGCGCGCGCGGCCGCGGGAAAATCGAACATGGCCTCGTTCCTCTTTCATGGGGCTGGCGAAGCCGTAAGGGTAACGCACTCGGCTTGTCGGAGGCGAGCGGACCATTGCCGCGCGGAATCGTTCGCGGCCCGCCGCGCGCGGCAAAAACGCGATTCGGCGCAGGGGGGCCGCGTGTTAACATCGCGACTCGCTTTCGCCATCCACCATCCAGCGGGAATTCTCATGCAGATCGGCCAGCGGCTCGGTACGCCGCTTTCTCCGTCCGCCACGCGCGTCATGCTGCTCGGCGCGGGCGAACTGGGCAAGGAAGTCATCATCGCGTTGCAGCGGCTCGGCGTCGAAGTGATCGCCGTCGACCGCTATCCGAACGC
This sequence comes from Burkholderia sp. GW821-FHT14F03, assembly GCF_058803765.1. Taxonomy (NCBI): domain Bacteria; kingdom Pseudomonadati; phylum Pseudomonadota; class Betaproteobacteria; order Burkholderiales; family Burkholderiaceae; genus Burkholderia; species Burkholderia sp. GW821-FHT14F03. The sequence continues at coordinate 26,041 of NZ_JBXAPG010000022.1, read as the reverse complement.
GCCGGGCCACCAGGTCGCGCATCGCGCGCACGTGATCGACATGACGGACCCGGCGGCGCTGCGCGCGCTCGTCGAAGCGGAGCGGCCGCACCTGATCGTCCCGGAGATCGAGGCGATCGCGACCGACGCGCTCGCCGCGCTCGAGGCCGACGGCGTCGCGGAGGTGATTCCGACCGCGCGCGCGACCCAGCTCACGATGAACCGCGAAGGCATCCGCCGGCTGGCCGCCGAGACGCTCGGGCTCGCCACCTCGCCGTATGCGTTCGCGCAATCGTTCGACGAATTCCGCGCGGCGGTCGCGCGGATCGGCTATCCCTGCGTCGTGAAGCCGGTGATGTCGTCGTCGGGCAAGGGCCAGTCGGTCGTGAAGGGCGAGGCCGACGTCGAGGCCGCGTGGCAGCATGCGCTCGCGGGCGGCCGCGTGAATCACGGCAAGGTGATCGTCGAGGGCTTCGTGCGTTTCGACTACGAGATCACCCAGCTCACCGTGCGCGCGCTCGATCCGGCCAGCGGCGAGACGCGCACCTATTTCTGCGAGCCGGTCGGCCACCTGCAAGTGGCCGGCGACTACGTCGAATCGTGGCAGCCGCAGCCGATGAGCGCGGCGGCGCTCGAGCGCGCGCGCGAGATCGCGCATCAGGTCACCATGGCGCTCGGCGGCCGCGGGCTGTTCGGTGTCGAGCTGTTCGTGCGCGGCGACGAGGTGTGGTTCTCGGAAGTCAGCCCGCGCCCGCACGACACCGGGCTCGTCACGCTCGCGTCGCAGCGGCAGTCGGAATTCGAGCTGCATGCGCGCGCGATCCTCGGGCTGCCGGTCGATCCGGCCTTGTCGACGCCCGCCGCGTCGGCGGTCATCTACGGCGGCCTCGATGCCGCGGGCATCGCGTTCGAGGGCGTGCGCGACGCGCTCGCGGTGCCGGGCTCGGACCTGCGCCTGTTCGGCAAGCCCGAGAGCTTCGCGAAGCGGCGCATGGGTGTCGCGCTCGCGACCGGCGCGACCGTCGACGAGGCCCGCGCGCGCGCCGCGCAGGCCGCCGCCGCGGTGCGGCCGGTGGCCGCGGACTGACGCGTCGCGATGCGGCGCCAAGAGGAGTGGTGAATGGCAAGGCTCATGAAATGGCTGTTGATCGCCGCGCTGAGCAGCGCGGCGACGGGGTGCGGGCTGGCCGCCGCGCCGTGCCGGGTCGCCTCGGCCGGGCTCAAGATCGTGCCGGTCATCGGGCACGTGGCGGCTGCGCCGACCGATGCCTGCGCGACCGTGATCGACCCCTGAATTCAGGCGGATCGGCCGCCGATTGTTTGTGACGATGTGACGAGGACCCGCATGAACCTGCAAGCCTCCCTCGCGCTGGCGTTGGCCGCCGGCCTTTTCGCGGCGGGCGCCGCGCGCGCCGCGCAACTGACCGTCGAGGAAATCGACGCGGACGCGCGCCAGACCGTCGCGTACCAGTGCGCGGACCAGAAGCAGCCGGTGCGCGTTTCGTACTGGCACGCGGGCAACGGCCAGGGCTTCGCGCTCGTGCCGGTGAACGGGCAGCGGCTGCTGTTCGTCGACACGGTGTCGGCGTCCGGCGCGAAGTACCAGGCGGGCCGCTACACCTGGTGGACCAAGGGGCGCGATGCGAACCTGTACGATGACATCGCGGGCGATCAGGCGCGCCCGCTGCTCGCCGATTGCAGCGAGATCCAGAAGAAGCGCAGGCGCGGCTGACACGCCGCCCGGCGCATGCTTCACCGGGCTGTCATCGGCCCGGTACGAGGCAATGCTACAATGCTGCCCTTTCTGCCGGCACGTCCGCCGGACCGAGCTTCGCGCGCGGCCCACGGGGTCGTGGCGCCCGGCGGCGCCGCGCGGCGCGCCGCGGCTCCGTCTTTATTCCGATGTTTGTGTCGCAGGCAGCCCGACGTCCGGTGCTGCCGCGCGCTTGATGTCCCGCCGCGCCTTTTGAGCGAAACGCCACCATGTCCGATTCTGTTGCCAAGCCTGTCGACGCGACTTTCGACCAGTTCGGTCTTGCCGCCGATATCCTGAAAGCCATCGTGGAGCAGGGCTATACGACGCCGACGCCGATCCAGGCCAAGGCGATTCCGGTCGTGCTGTCCGGCCGCGACGTGATGGGCGCCGCGCAAACCGGCACCGGCAAGACCGCGAGCTTCTCGCTGCCGATCCTCCAGCGGCTGTTGCCGCAGGCCAACACCAGCGCATCGCCCGCGCGCCACCCGGTGCGCGCGCTGATCCTCACGCCGACCCGCGAGCTGGCCGATCAGGTCGCCGCGAACGTGCATGCCTACGGCAAGCACACGCCGCTGCGCAGCGCGGTGGTGTTCGGCGGTGTCGACATGAACCCGCAGATGGCCGAGCTGCGGCGCGGCGTCGAGATCCTGATCGCGACCCCGGGGCGGCTGCTCGACCACGTGCAGCAGAAAACCGCGAATCTCGGCCAGGTCCAGATCCTCGTGCTCGACGAAGCCGACCGCATGCTCGACATGGGCTTCCTGCCCGACCTGCAGCGGATCCTGAACCTGCTGCCGAAGGAACGCCAGACGCTGCTGTTCTCGGCGACCTTCTCGCCCGAAATCAAGAAGCTCGCGTCGACCTACCTGCGCGATCCGCAGACGATCGAAGTCGCGCGCAGCAATGCGACGGCGACCAATGTCACGCAGATCGTCTACGACGTCGCCGAGGGCGACAAGCAGGCGGCCGTGGTCAAGCTGATCCGCGAGCGCGCGCTCAAGCAGGTGATCGTGTTCTGCAACAGCAAGATCGGCGCGAGCCGCCTGTCGCGCCTGCTCGAGCGCGACGGCGTGGTGGCCACCGCGATCCACGGCGACCGTTCGCAGAGCGAGCGGATGCAGGCGCTCGACGCGTTCAAGCGCGGCGAGATCGAGGCGCTCGTCGCGACCGACGTCGCCGCGCGCGGCCTCGACATCGCCGAGCTGCCGGCCGTGATCAACTTCGACCTGCCGTTCAACGCGGAAGACTACGTGCACCGGATCGGCCGTACCGGCCGCGCGGGCGCGTCGGGCGACGCGCTGTCGCTGTGCAGTCCCAACGAACGCAAGCAGCTCGCGGACATCGAGAAGCTGATCAAGCGCACGCTGCCGCTCGAAACGCTCGCGATCGAGGCGCCCGCGCGGCATCGCCGCGACGAGCGGAGCGAGCGTGGTGAGCGTGGGGAGCGGAGCGAACGCGGCGGCCGCCGCGAGCGCGACGAGCATCGCGGCCCGGGCGTGCGCCGCGCCGGCGGCGAGCGCTCGTACCACGCGCGCCGCGAGGCGCCCGTCGACGAATTCTTCCTGAAGCCGTACGAGCCGTCGCAGGCGGCCAGCCGTCCGGCGGACGAGCCGGACGCATCGCAGCCTGAGAAGAAGGCCTCGAAGCAGCCCCTCGCGGCGCTGCTCGGCGGCTTCGGCATGCCGCGCAAGACCTCGTCGTCCTGAGCGGCGACGGTCGCGCGACCGTCCCTGCCACGGCCCGACCGGCGCAAGCCGGCCGGGCCGTGTTCATTTCGGGGCGGGATGAAGGCGCGGCGTCAGCGTGCGTCCGGGCCGAAGCGCGCGGCCCAGGCGGCCGTCGCGGCGGCGAGCCAGCTGTCGAGCGCGGCGTCGGGCGCGACCGAGGGCGCGAGGCCGAGGTGCGCGGCCGCGGCCGCGAGCGCGGGCAGCGGCGGGCCGTCGTCGAGCGCCGCCGCGCCGGTCTGCTTGCTGAGCTTGTCGCCGTGCGCGTCGACCACCACCGGCACGTGCAGGTAGGCCGGCACGGGCAGGTCGAGGCACTGCTGCAGGTAGATCTGGCGCGGCGTGGAGTCGAGCAGGTCGGCGCCGCGCACCACGTGCGTGATGCGCGCGTCGCCGTCGTCGACGACGACCGCGAGCTGGTAGGCCCACAGGCCGTCCGCGCGTTTCAGCACGAAGTCGCCGACCTCGGTCGCGAGATCCTGCGATTGCGGGCCTTGCCAACGATCGTCATAGCCGACGCGCGCGGCGGCGCCGTCGGGCACCCGCAGCCGCCAGGCGCGCGCGGGCCGGCCGTGCAGGCCGTCGCGGCAGGTGCCGGGATAGGCGAGGGTGGTGTGGCGCGCGTGCGCGTTGCGCAGCGAATCGGTGATTTCCTTGCGGGTGCAGCCGCACGGATACGCGCGGCCGGCCGCGAGCAGCCGCTCGAGCGCGGCCGTGTAGGACGCGCCGCGCGTGCTTTGCCGGACGACCGGTTCGTCTGCGGCGAGCCCGAAGCGCGCGAGTGTCGCGAGGATCGCGTCGGCGGCGCCGGGCACCGTGCGCGGACCGTCGATGTCCTCGATCCGCACGAGCCACGCGCCGTCGTGCGCGCGCGCGTCGAGCCAGCTCGCGAGCGCGCCGACCAGCGAGCCGAAGTGCAGCGGCCCGGTCGGCGAGGGCGCGAAGCGTCCGCGATAGCCGCTCATGCGCGCCGGCGCGTCAGGCCGCCGCGTCGTTCGCGCGCGAAGCCGGGTGGCAGGCGGGGCAGGATGCCCCATGCACGTACAGCGGCGATTGCTGGTCGGCGGCCGGCACCACCGCGCGGCACGCGAAGCAGGTGGCGTCCGCGGTGGGCGCCAGCTGCGGATTCAGCGCGGTGCGGTAGTCGAACACGAAGCAGTCGCCGTGATAGTGCGCGCCGCCGACTTCCTCGAAGTACTTGAGGATGCCGCCTTCGAGCTGGTAGACGTGGTCGATGCCGATTTCCTTCATGTGGATCGCCGCCTTCTCGCAGCGGATCCCGCCCGTGCAGAACGACACCACGGTCTTGCCTTCGAGGTCCGCGCGGTTCGCGTCGATCACCTCGGGGAATTCGCTGAACTTGTCGATCCGGTAGTCGAGCGCGTGGTCGAAGGTGCCGACGTCGACCTCGAACGCGTTGCGCGTGTCGAGCATCACGACCGGCCGGCCCGCGTCGTCGTGGCCCCGGTCGAGCCAGACCTTCAGCGTGCGGGCGTCGACGGCGGGCGCGCGGCCCAGCTCGGGCTTGATCGCCGGCTTCTTCATCGTGATGATCTCGCGCTTCTGGCGCACCAGCATGCGCCGGAACGGCTGCGCGTCGGACAGGCTTTCCTTGAACTGCAGGGTCTGGAACCTGCCCTCGAACAGGGGATCGTGGCGCAGGTAGTCGACGAAGGCGTCGGTCGCCTCGCGCGAGCCGGCGATGAACAGGTTGATGCCTTCGGGGGCGAGCAGGATGGTGCCGCGCAGGTCGAGCGCCTGGCAGCGCGCGAGGACGAGCGGCCGCCAGGTTTCGATCGAGTCGATCGACACGAAGTGGTAGGCGGCGAGATTGACGGTGGACATGGTGATCGGGCGACGAAGCGACGGCCGCCGCCGGCGCGTTCGCGAAATCAGGGCGCGAAGCGGGGCCGGATGGGGCCGAATCGGTGGAAACGGAAACCGCCATTATCCCGCAAACGCGGGCCGCGGCGTACCCGGCCCGCGCGCGGCGGCCGCGTCCGGTTGCCGCGGCGCGCGGGCCGCCCGCCCCGCGGGCCGCGATTTTTTTGGCCGGGCCGGATCATGGCCCGGCGACGACGCGGCTACAATAGCGCCCATGTCAGATCCCCGCTTCGTCCATCTCCGCGTTCACTCCGAATTCTCGATTGCCGACGGCATCGTGCGCATTGACGACATCGTCAAGGCAGCCGCCGCGGACGGCCAGGGCGCGCTCGCGCTCACCGACCTCGGCAACGCATTCGGCCTCGTCCGTTTCTACACGGAAGCCCGTGGCAAGGGCATCAAGCCGATCGCCGGCTGCGATGTCTGGATCGCCAATCCCGATGATCGGGACAAGCCCGCGCGCCTCTTGCTGCTCGTCAAGGACAAGCGCGGCTACCTGAATCTCTGCGAGCTGCTGTCGAAGGCGTGGCTCACGAACCAGCACCGCGGCCGCGCGGAGCTCGACGCGGCCTGGCTCGACGGCGAGCTGTCGCAGGGCCTGCTCGCGCTGTCGGGCGCCCAGCAGGGCGACATCGGCCTCGCGCTCGCGGCGGGCAACGAGGAGGCGGCCCGCCGTCACGCGGCGCGCTGGTCGAAGGTGTTCCCGGGCGGCTTCTACGTCGAACTGCAGCGCTACGGGCAGCCGGGCGCCGAGGCCTACATCCAGCAGGCCGCGACGATCGCCGCCGAGCTGAAGCTGCCGGTGGTCGCCACCCATCCGCTGCAGTTCATGTCCGACGACGATTTCACCGCGCACGAGGCGCGCGTGTGCATCTCGGAAGGCGACATGCTCGCGAATCCGCGCCGCCAGAAGCGCTTCACCACCGCGCAGCGATTCATGTCGCAGGACGAAATGCTCGCGCTGTTCGCCGACCTGCCGTCGGCGATCGCGAACTCGGTCGAGATCGCGAAGCGCTGCAACCTGACGCTCGAGCTCGGCAAGCCGAAGCTGCCGCTGTTCCCGACGCCCGACGGCATGTCGCTCGACGACTACCTCGTGCAGCTGTCGAAGGAGGGCCTGGAAAAGCGCCTCGCGCAGCTGTACCCGGACGCGGCGGAACGCGACCGCCAGCGCGACACCTACTACCAGCGCCTCGACTTCGAGTGCGGCACGATCACGAAGATGGGCTTTCCGGGCTACTTCCTGATCGTCGCGGACTTCATCAACTGGGCCAAGAACAACGGCGTGCCGGTCGGGCCGGGGCGGGGCTCGGGCGCGGGTTCGCTGGTCGCCTACGCGCTCGGCATCACCGACCTCGACCCGCTGCGCTACAACTTGCTGTTCGAGCGCTTCCTGAATCCGGAGCGGGTGTCGATGCCCGACTTCGACATCGACTTCTGCCAGCACGGCCGCGATCGCGTGATCCAGTACGTGAAGGAGAAGTACGGCGCGGACGCGGTGTCGCAGATCGCGACCTTCGGCACGATGGCCGCGAAGGCGGCGGTGCGCGACATCGGGCGCGTGCTCGATCTCGGCTACATGTTCACCGACGGCGTCGCGAAGCTGATCCCGTTCAAGCCGGGCAAGCACGTGACGATCGCGGACGCGATGAAGGAGGAGCCGCTGCTCCAGGAGCGCTACGACAACGAGGACGAGGTGCACCAGCTGCTCGACCTCGCGCAGCGCGTCGAGGGGCTGACCCGCAACGTCGGGATGCACGCGGGCGGCGTGCTGATCGCGCCCGGCAAGCTGACCGACTTCTGCCCGCTGTACACGCAGGGCGACGAAGGCGGCGTGGTGAGCCAGTACGACAAGGACGACGTCGAGGCGGTCGGCCTCGTGAAGTTCGACTTTCTGGGCCTGACCACGCTGACCATCCTCGACTGGGCCGAGCGCTACATCCGCCGGCTCGACCCGTCGAAGGCCGACTGGTCGCTCGCGCAGGTGCCGCTCGACGATCCGACCTCGTTCCAGATCCTCAAGAAGGCCAACACGGTCGCCGTGTTCCAGCTGGAAAGCCGCGGCATGCAGGGCATGTTGAAGGATGCGCAGCCCGACCGCTTCGAGGACATCATCGCGCTCGTGTCCTTGTACCGCCCGGGCCCGATGGACCTGATCCCGAGCTTCTGCGCGCGCAAGCACGGCCGCGAGAAGGTGGATTATCCGGATCCGCGCGTCGAGCCCGTCCTGAAAGAGACCTACGGCATCATGGTCTATCAGGAGCAGGTGATGCAGATGGCGCAGATCATCGGCGGCTACTCGCTCGGCGGCGCCGACTTGCTGCGCCGCGCGATGGGCAAGAAGAAGCCCGAGGAGATGGCCAAGCACCGCGAGATCTTCGCGGAGGGCGCGGCGACCAACGGCCTCACGCGCGAGAAGTCCGACGAGATCTTCGACTTGATGGAGAAGTTCGCGGGCTACGGCTTCAACAAGTCGCACGCGGCCGCCTACGCGCTGCTCGCGTACTACACCGCGTGGCTGAAGGCGCACCATCCGGCCGAATTCATGGCGGCCAACATGACGCTCGCGATGGACGACACCGACAAGGTGAAGATCCTGTTCGACGATTGCGCCGTGAACAACCTCGCCGTGCTGCCGCCCGACATCAACCAGTCGCACTATCGCTTCGAGCCGGTCGCCGAGGCCGACGGCAGGCGTTCGCGCACCATCCGCTACGGCCTGGGCGCGGTGAAGGGCAGCGGCCAGAACGCGATCGAGGAGATCCTGCGCGCCCGCGAGGAAAAGCGCTTCACCGACCTGTTCGACTTCTGCGATCGGATCGACCGGCGCATCGTGAACCGCCGCACGGTCGAGGCGCTGATCCGCGCGGGCGCGTTCGATTCGCTGCACGAGAATCGCGCGCGGCTGCTCGCGTCGGTGCCGCTCGCGATGGAAGCCGCCGAGCAGGCGGCCGCGAACGCGCTGCAGGCGGGCCTGTTCGACATCGGCGGGGAATCGACGCACGAGCACGAGCTGGTCGACGAACCGGCCTGGGACGACAAGCGCCGGCTGCAGGAGGAGAAGGGCGCGCTCGGCTTCTACCTGTCGGGGCACCTGTTCGATTCCTACCGCGACGAGGTGCGCCGTTTCGCGCGCCAGAAGCTCGGCGAGCTGAAGGAAGGCCGCGACCGGCTGGTGGCCGGCGTGATCGCGTCGCTGCGCACCCAGATGACCCAGCGCGGCAAGATGCTGATCGCGCTGCTCGACGACGGCACCGGCCAGTGCGAGATCACGATCTTCAACGAGCAGTTCGACGCGAACCGCACGCTGTTCAAGGAAGATGAACTGCTGATCGTGCAGGGCCAGGCGCGCAACGACGCGTTCACGGGCGGCATCCGCTTCACCGCGGATGCGGTGATGGACCTCGAGCGCGCGCGCAGCCGCTACGCGCAGGCCGTGCGCCTGACGGTCAACGGCAATGCCGACGCGGACGCGCTGCGCCGCGTGCTCGACGCGCACGCGGCGAAGGCCGACGCTGCGCCGCCCGTCGAGGCGCCCGCGCCGCGCGGCGGACGCGACCGCGACGGCGGCCGTCGCGCGGCGCCGCCGCTGCCGAACGGCCTCCAGGTGCGGATCGCGTACCGCAACGCGCGCGCGCAGGGCGAGATGCAGCTCGGCGAGGCGTGGCGCGTGAAGCCGAGCGACACGCTGCTCGCGGAATTGCGCGCGGCGTTCGCCGGCAGCATCGTCGAAATCGCCTACTGACCGGACCGGCGCGGCCGCCCTGCGCGGCGCGCCGCGCGGGAATCGCGTACATTGCCAGCCTCATCAGCCCGCTCCACGGAAGCAACCGCCTTGGCCGCTCTCTTTTCCGACTCGCGCCCGCCGCGCAGCATCCTCGTCGTCGCCACCCGCCGCATCGGCGACGTGCTGCTGACGACGCCGCTCGTCCGCTCGCTGAAGGCGCGCTGGCCCGAGGCGCAGATCGACATGCTGGTGTTTCGCGGCACCGAGGGCGTGCTCGAGGGCAATCCCGACCTGCGCCGGGTGATCCTCGTCAAGCCGCGCGCGAAGTTCGGCGAACGGCTGCGCGACGCGGCCGCGCTGTGGCGGCGCTACGACCTCGCGTGCGCGGCGCTCAGCTCGGACCGGCCGCGCTTCTACGCGTGGTTCGGCGGCAGGCAGCGGGCCGGCCTCGTCGATCCGGAACGGGTCAGCTGGTGGACCCGCCTGATGCTGAACCGTATCGCGATCAATCATCATGCGTCCGCGCATACCGTGGTGAGCACGCTCGCGCTGGCGTCCGCGCTCGGCATCGAGCCGGTCCCGCAGGTGGTCGCGCCGGGCATCGGCGCGGACCCGGCGGCGCGCGCGCGCTTCGACGCGCGGCTCGCGGCGTCGGCGGCGGTCGCGGCGGGGCGGCCGCTCGTCGTGCTGCATCCGTATCCGATGTATGCCTACAAGCAATGGCGCGCCGACGGCTGGGTCGCGCTCGTCGGCTGGCTGCGCGCGCGCGGCTATGCCGTGGCGCTGAGCGGCGGCCCGGCCGCGAACGAGCGCGCGTATGCGGACGAGATCGCGGCGCGGGCGGGCGGCGACCTGCTGAACCTGGTCGGCGAGCTGAGCTTCGCCGAGAGCGCCGAGCTGGTGCGGCGCGCGCGCCTGTTCATCGGCCCCGATACCGGCGCGACCCATGTCGCGGCGGCCACCGGCACGCCGACCGTCGCGCTGTTCGGGCCGTCCGATCCGGTGCGCTGGGGCCCCTGGCCGCAAGGTTGGCCGGCCGACCGCAATCCGTGGCCGCTGCGCGGCTCCGGCCGCCTGGCCAATGTCTATCTGATGCAGGGAGAGGGCGACTGCGTGCCGTGCCGGCACGAAGGCTGCGAGCGCCATGTCGACAGCCGCAGCGATTGCCTCGTGAATCTGAGCGTGGCGCGCGTGACCGGCGCGGCGCTCGAGATGCTGGGCCTGCCGGCCGAGGCGCCGGCGGCTCCAGAGGTTGCGCCGATCGATGTGTCGGCGCTGACGCGGCCGCCGCGCGCGGGCTGACGGCCGCTCAGACGGCGGGCGCGACCCGGTAGCCGGGCGCGGCGCGGTGGCCGCAGCCGAGCAGGATGCCGGCGAGCAGCACCAGCAGGTGGCCTTCCGCGAAGTCGAGCAGCAGCGAGTTGGCGAGGCTGCCGATCGCGAAGATCGCGAGCCACGCGTACAGCAGCTGCCGCGCGCGCGGATCGAGCGCGCAGCCCGTCCGGAAGATCTGCACGAGCAGGTTGAGGAACAGCAGCAGGCCGACCGCGCCGAGCTGAACCGCCATCAGCAGGTACTCGTTGTGCGGGTTCGAGGTGAGGATGCCCTCGGCCTTCGTGCGGCCTTCCGCCAGCTTCGCGAACTCATACTGCAGACCGCCCGCGCCATAGCCGAGCACGGGCCGCTGCACGTACAGGTCGAACCCCTTGCGATACCACTCGAGCCGCAGGCCGGTCGAGGTGATCGCGTCGTGCTGCTGGTAGTCGCGGATTTCCGTCGTGACCTTCGTCAGCCGGCCGCCCTGCATCGTGCAGGCGGCCACCACCAGCGCCGCCACGCCGGCGAGCAGCAGGCCCGCCGCGAGCGCGGCGCGCAGCGGCGCCTTGCGGCGCTGGATCAGGATGAAGCGCAGCGCGACCACGAACGCGAGCAGCACCGCGATCAGCTGGCCGGTGCGGCCCTGCAGCATCACGAACACGTTCAGCAGCGCGAGCACGCCGACCGCGGCGAACGCGAGCCGCGCGCGGCACGACCGGGTGGACAGCGCGAAGTCGAAGGCCTGGTAGAACAGCAGCGCGCCGAACATGCCTGCCGCGATGTGGTTCTTGAACACCCAGGCGCGCGACAGCGGCAGCTCGGTGTGATAGGCCGGGCCCAGGTGGGTGAGGCCGAGGTAGTTGGTCGTCGACAGCAGCAGGATCACGCACAGCGTGAGGAACCAGCTCCAGCGCGTGGCCGTCGCCCACGACGGGTGCGCGTCCTTGAAGACGAGCACCGCGAACGGCAGCAGCAGCAGCTTGTTGTATTTCGCGACCCATTCCCAGGCCACCGAGGTCGGCGTCATGACCGTGTACGAGACGCTCAGCGCGAGCGCGCCGAGCAGCAGCAGCGCGGCGAGCGAGGCGCGTTGCCGCACCAGCGAGGGGAGGTTGCGCCAGAATTCCGGCGCGCTCAGCGCGGCGACGGCGAACAGCGCGCAGAACACGTTGGTGAGCGCCGTCGAGACGGGCACCATGCACAGCGCGATGAGGGCGAAGACGCGGGCGGCGATCAGGCGCCGTGAAATGGGGGTTGGAACAGATTGCATCGGAACGGGCCAGAGGTGAAAAGGCGCGGCGCTCGGGCCGCGTCGGCGCGCGGCGGAGCCACGACGGACAGCAGCGCAGTATACGTGATGCGGATCGGCGCGCGCGCCTGTTTGGCGCGGCGCGTTCAGCCGAATGCGCGCTTGATGCGCGAGCGCAGCAGGGCGCGCTTGAGGCTGCCGTCGACGGGCGGATCGGCGAGCGCGAGCGTCGCGCCGGCCGGTTCGCCGCGCCGCAGGTAGAAGCGGTCGAAGGTGGCCTGCGTCATGCCCCACTTGGCGAGGAACTGCTTGCGGCCGTTGTTCTTGATGACCTTGCCGGTGCTTTTCTGCTGGAAGTGATAGACGAGACTGTCTCCGACGCCGAGGAAGATCCGGCAGCCCGCGTCCCACATCTTCATCGAGAAATCGTTGTCGCTGCTCATGCCGGGGCTCAGCTCGCTGCTGTAGCCGCCCACCCGGTGCCACCAGTCGCGGTGGACCAGGGTCGGCGGCCAGGTCGCGCCGAGCCAGTCGCCGCGCGCGAGCGAGGCAGTCGCCTCGGCGAGGCCCGCCGCGTCGAAGCGGTCCGCGTCGCGGCCGAAGTCGCGCACCACCACGCACGGGTTGCCCGTGTCCACCGGCTCGATCATCGTGCCCGACAGCATGAAGCGCGTGTCCGGCATGTGCGCGAGGCGCGTCGCGAGCGCGGCGTCCCAGCCCGGGCAGCAGTACATGTCGTCGTTCATGTAGACGATGTAGTCCTGCGTGGCGCGCGCGGCGGCGAGGTTCACGGCGTGGCAGATGCCGATGTTGGTCGGCGACGCGGTGTAGTCGAGGCCTTCGCTGCGCACCCAGTCCAGCGTGCCGTCCGAGCCGTCGTTCACGTGCACGATGATCTGGTGCGGGTGGCGCGAATGGGTGCGCAGGCTCTCGATGACGAGCCGCAGGTACGGGAGATTGTTCCAGGTCGGGATGATGATGGAGAACATGGCGCTCTGGGTGGGGTCTGGGGGAGGGCGGGGGCCGGCCGGGCGGCGCGTGGTCCGCATTGTACCGTCGCGGGCGTCACGCGCCGTCGCGCGGCTCGCCGAGCTTCAGGAAACGGTAGTAGACGGTCTCGGCGTTGAACACGGCGATCATGAAGCCCGCGCGGCCGTCGAGGAAGCCGCGCCGCAGCAGGTAGGTGCGCACGAACGCCCAGGCGCCGCGGCCGAGCGCCTTGCCGAAGCCGCCGCGCTGGCCGGCCGCGCGGCGCTGGCGCGCGCCCGCGCTCGAATAGGCGTCGAGCTTGCGCAGCACCGCGTCGACATCCTCGTAGGAATAGTGGAGCAGCTTGCCGTCGAGCCGCCGCGCGGGGCCCTCGAACACCAGGCGCTCGTGCACGAGATCGTCCGAGAAGCGCGCCGCGCCGCGCCGGAACAGCCGCGGCAGCCAGTCGGGATACCAGCCGCCGTGGCGGATCCAGTGGCCGCAGAAGCTCGACAGCCGGTCGAGCGCGTACACCTCGGCCCGCGGCGCGCGCAGCGCCGCGCCAATCGACGCGGCCAGGTCGGGCGTCACGATCTCGTCGGTGTCGATCGACAGGATCCAGTCGGTGTCGAGCGCGGCGAGCGCGCGGTTCTTCTGTGGGCCGAAGCCCGGCCAGTCCGGCGCGACGATCACGCGCGCGCCGCGCGCCTGCGCGATCGCGACGGTGTCGTCGGTGCTGCCGCCATCGACGACGACGATCGCGTCCGCGAACGACAGCGCGTCGAGGCACTCGGCCAGCCGGCGGCCGGCGTTGTGCGCGATCAGCGCGACGCCGAGAGTGGGTTCTGCCATGAGGTCGAAAGAGGGCGCAATGGAATAGAGCGCGAGTATACCCGCGACGGCGCGCCGGGCCGCGTGGTCGGGGCGCTCCAGCTATAATGTTTCGCCATTTTTCGGCAAGCGTGCCACCGCCCGTCGCACGCGACGCCGGCCTCAGAAGGATCGTCTTGGAAACCCAGAACACTCTACGCAAACCGATGGACGCCGACGGCACCTCGCCGAAGTCCGTGCTGCGCCGCCTGTGGCCGTACATCAAGCCGCTGCTCGGCGCGATCGTGCTCGCGGTCACCACCATGGGCGTGGTCGCGGCGACCGAGGCCGGGATTCCCGCGCTGCTCAAGCCGCTGCTCGACCATGGCTTCGGCGCGCACAGCAGCGAGAACGCGAAGTGGTTCGTGCCCGCGGCCGTGATCGGCCTCGCGCTCGTGCGCGGCGTCGCGCAGTACGCGTCGAGCTACCTGCTCAACTACGTATCGAACCGGATCCTGCTGCAGCTGCGGCTCAAGATGTTCGAGCGCATGCTCCACACGAGCGCGTCGTTCTTCCAGCGCGAGACGGCCAGCACGGTGATCAACGCGATCGTGTTCGAGGTCAACCAGATCCTCGCGGTGCTGACGGGCGTGATGATCACGCTCGTGCGCGATTCGCTGACCGTGGTGTTCCTGCTCGGCTACCTGTTCTACCTGAACTGGCGCCTGACGCTGATCGTCGCGGTGATCCTGCCCGGGATCGGCTGGCTCGTCAGCAAGATCAACCGCCGGCTGCGCCGCCTGAACCGCGAGCACCAGACGCTCACCAACGAGCTGTCCTACATCGTCGAGGAGACGGTGGCCGGCTACAAGGTCGTGAAGGTCCACAACGGCGAGCCGTACGAATCGAGCCGCTTCGCCGAGATGAGCAAGCGCCTGCGCGGCTATGCGATGCGGATGGCGGTGTCGGGCGGGCTCGCGCAGCCGCTCACGCAGTTCCTCGCCTCGATCGCGCTCGCGGTCGTGATCACGATCGCGGTGGTGCAGTCGTCGAGCAACCAGACCACGGTCGGCGGCTTCGTCGCGTTCGTGTCCGCGATGCTGCTCGTGATCTCGCCGCTCAAGCACCTGATCGACGTCAACCAGCCGCTGCAGCGCGGCATGACGGCGGCCGAGCTGATCTTCGGGCTGATCGACGAGCCGGCCGAGCCGAAGGGCGGCGGCCGGGCCTTGCCGCACGCGCGCGGCGAGCTGGAGTTCCGCGACGTGATGTTCGACTACGGCGCGACCGGCCGGCCGACGCTCGACCGCATCTCGTTCAAGGTCGCGCCGGGCGAGATGATCGCGCTGGCCGGGCCGTCGGGCAGCGGCAAGACGACCCTCGTCAACCTGCTGCCGCGCTTTTTCGATCCGACGGGCGGCACGATCCTGGTCGACGGCGTGCCGATCCAGGACTTCGACGTGCATGCGCTGCGCGGCCAGATGGCGATGGTCAGCCAGGACGTCGTGCTGTTCAACGACACGATCGCGGCGAACGTCGCCTACGGCCAGACGCCCGATCGCGCGCGCGTGCAGGCGGCGCTCGAGGCCGCGAACCTGGCCGACGCGGTGGCGGCGATGCCGGACGGCCTCGACACGCTGGTCGGCGGCAACGGGATGCGCCTGTCGGGCGGCCAGCGGCAGCGGCTCGCGATCGCGCGCGCGATCTACAAGAACGCGCCGATCCTGATCCTCGACGAGGCGACCTCCGCGCTCGACTCGGAGTCCGAGCGCCATGTGCAGGCCGCGCTGGAACGCCTGATGGAAGGGCGCACCACGCTCGTGATCGCGCACCGGCTGTCGACCATCGAGCGCGCGGACCGGATCCTCGTGCTGGAGTCGGGCCGGATCGCGGAAGCGGGCAGCCACGACGAACTGCTGAAGCAGAACGGGCTCTACGCGCACCTGCACCGGATCCAGTACCAGCAGCAGGCGGCCTGAGCGGCCGACCTGCAAGGCGCGGGGCGACTATGCTAGGCTCGCTGCTGCCACGCCGCATTGGGCGGCGGGCTCGACACGGGAGATCCTCGATGAGAATGCATCGTGTGTTGCTGGCTTCAGTGGTGGCGGGCGCGCTGGTCGCGCCGCTCGCGCATGCGCAGGGCTACGGCGGTCCCGGCTCCGGTCCCGGCGGCCCGGAGCGGCACGAGATGGCGCCCGAGCATCGTCCGGACGGCCCGCCGCCGCGCGTCGAGGAAACCCACCGCGACTGGCGGCGCGGCGATCGCCTGCCGCGCGAGTATTGGGATCGCCAGTACGTGATCGACGACTGGCGCGCCTATCGCCTGACGCCGCCGCCGCGCGGCTATCACTGGGTCGGCGTCGGCGGCGATTATCTGCTGGTGCAGATCTCGACGGGCGTCGTGCTGCGGATCGGGCCGTAAGCACGCGGAATCGATCGGGCACGACACGGAAACGGGCGCAGCAGCGCCCGTTTTTCACATGCGCGGGGCGTCGGCGTCCCGGCGCTTCGCGAGCACGCGCCGTTCGAACAGCGACAACGTCCAGCACACCACGAGCGCGCAGAGCGTGCCGAGCGTCACCTCGCCGAGCCGGACGAGCGGGATGTCCCACAGCGGGCCGTTGCCCGGGAACAGCAGCACGATGGTCGCCGTCACCCCGCCGAGCCGCGCGGCGCTGCCGACATTGAGACACCAGCAGCAGATGATCACGACCACGATCGTGATCGCATAGGCAAGGTAGTGGCCGCCGCCGAACGCGGCGCCCGCGAAGCCGAGCACCCCGCCCACCATCGCGCCGATGAACTGGTCGCGCGACAGGCTCATCGTGTCCGCGTAGTTGTGCTGGGTCACCGCGATCGCGGTGACGGCCGCCCACACCGCCTGCTCGGTGTGCAGCGCGCGGCCGATCCCGTAGGCGAGGCTCGCGCCGATCACCGCCTGCAGCGCCATCAGCGCGCCCTGCACCACCCGCTCGCGCAGCGACAGCCCCTTGAACAGCGACAGCACCGACTGCTGAATCTGGCGGCGGGCCTCGGTGAAGGTGGTTTGAGGGTCCATGGGCGTTCCGGTCGGCGCGTCAGCGCGCCGCGTCGGCGGAGGGTTCCACCGGGTTGTCCAGGGGCGAGGCATCGCGCGTCTCGGGCATCGCGAGCCACACCAGCAGCACCGCGAGCGCGCCCGCGGCGGCGAGGCCGAAGAAGCTGACCGCATTGCCGAAATGGTCGGCGGCGAAGCCGGCGAGCGCGGTGCTCAGCGTCGCGCCGATGCCGGCCGCGAGACCGAACAGCCCGATGCAGAGGTTGTAGCGCCCCTTGCCGCCCGCGACATCGGCCGCGATCAGCGGCAGCATCACGCCGAACACCGCGGCGCTCAGGCCGTCGAGCATCTGCACCGGCACCAGCAGGTAGGGGCTGCCCACGCCCGCGAACAGCAGTGCGCGGATCGGCAGCGCGGAGAAGCCGAGCAGCAGGATCGGCCGCCGGCCCCAGCGCTGCGCCGAGCGCCCGACCCACGGCGACAGCATCGCGACGATCGCCTGCGGCACGATGATGCACGCCGCGATCACGAGCTGCACGTTGTCGCCCATGCCGGCCGTCACCTCGCCCGCGGCGAGGTTCAGCATCGCCGCGTTCGACAGATGGAACAGCACGACGCAGGCGGCGAAGGTCAGCATGCGGCGGTCGCGCAGCAGCTCGCGCAGGGTCTCGCGCTCGCCGAGTGCGTTGTCGTCGCGGGGCCGCGGCGCGGCGGGCGTCGCGACCGCGTGGGTCGGCTGGATCATCGCGAGCGCGACCAGCGCGGGCAGCGCGAGCGCGGCGGTCAGCCAGAACACCGCGCGCGCGGAGAAATACTCGCCCGTCAGGCCCATCAGCCCGGCGGCGACGGCGCTGCCGATCGACGCCCAGCGCGCGTTGCGGCCGAGCCGGTCGCCGAGGTTCGCGCGCCCGACCAGCGCGAACGAGATCGCGGCCATCGCCGGCACCAGCATGCAGCTCGCGAAGCCGTGGAACACCTCGGCCGCGATCACCGGCACGATGGTCGGGCTCGACGCGAGCAGCACCGCGCTCAGGATGATCGCGCCGATCGCCCAGGCCGCCGCGCCTTTCTTGTTCCTCAGCGCGTCGACCGCGGCGCCGCCCGGCACCTGGCTCACCATCGCGCTGATCGTGCCGATCGACAGCACCATCCCGATCTCGCCCTGGGTCCATTTGTGCGAGGCGAGATAGGACGCGATGAACGGCCCGAAACCGGTTTGCACGTTCGCCACGAAAAAATTCAGCCAGTCGAGGGCGCGCAGGCTGCGTGCGCTTACCGCGTGGACCGTCATCGGCTTGCACCCGGAGCGGAGGCCGGCGTGCCGGCGGCGGCGGGCGAGACCGCGAGGATCGGCTTGTCGTGCGCGTACGGCGGCGAGGCCTTGATCTGCGCCTCGCTGAGATCGAGCAGCGCGCGCAGCGACTTGTCCTTCGGCGCGAAGCGCAGCGCCGACCAGTTCGCGGCAATCGTGCGCCGGTCCGGGCTCACGAGGCCGCTCACGTCGAGCACGACGGCCTGCGGCTGCGCGGCGCGGTCGATCAGCACGTCGACCACGCGGCCGACCTTCGCGCCGTTCGGGCGTTCGACGTCGCTGTCGAGCACCGGCATGCGGCTTGCCGCGGCGCTGTCGCTCACCGGGCCGTCGCGCGGCACGATGTGCGGGCGCGCGCCGGCGGACAGCTGGCCGGCCGGCAGGTCGAGCACGATCGGCTCGTTGCGGCCGCCCGGCGTGAAGCGGAACAGGCTCCACGGGAAGCTCATCTTGCGATCGCCGACCCCCATGAAGCCCTGCAGGTTGACGATCATCTCGCGCGGCTTGCCCGCCGCGTCGGCGACCATGTCGACCGCGCGGCCGATCACCTTGCCGCCGCGCTTTTGCACCTCGCTGTCGAGCAACGAGTGCACCTGGCCGCGATCGATCGCGCGCATCGTCACGAGCGGCGCGGGCGGCGGCGGCGGCGGGGGAGGCGGCGGCGGCGCGGGCCGGGCGATCCTGGGCGGGTGCGGAGGCTCCCTGCGCGGCTTTTTCTGGCCGGCGCTGGACGCCTCCGGCTCGGACGCGGGCTCGGGCGTCGCGACCGGCTCGCTGGCCGGCTCGACGGGCATCACGAGCGCGTCGGTGATCGGCGCGGGCGCCTGCGGCGCGCGCAGCAGCGCGCAGCCCGACAGCGCGAACGCGGCGAGGAGGATCGGAGTCGCGGTGACGACGGGATTCGGCAAACGAAGGATGGGTCGCGAGAGGCCGCCGCGCATCAAGACATGCTCCATGGGTCGGTGCAGGCCGCGCGGGGGCGCGGCTGCCATTGACCGCGACCGCCCGGCGGGGCGGCGCGCGAGGGGAGAGTTTAACCTGTGACGCGGGGCCGCCGCGCAAAGGCCGTGCGCGGTCGATGCCGGGCGGGGGGCGGCGCGCCCGCGCATGCGGCGCGAAAACCGGCCGGACTCAGCGCACCGTGCGCGCGTCGGCCACGCGCGCGCGCAGCGCCGCGTCGACCTGCGCGACGACGTCGTCCCAGTCGTGCAGCGTGTGCTGGCGGAACAGCCGCAGCGACGGATACCACGCCGAATGCTCGCCCGCGAGGCCCCAGCGCCATTCCGGCGCGGCGGGCAGCAGGCCCCATGCGGGCTTGCCGAGCGCGCCCGCGAGATGCAGCGGCGACGAATCGATCGAGATCACGAGGTCGAGCGCGTCGATGAAGCCGGCCGTGTCCGCGAAGTCCGCCCAGCGGTTCGACAGATCGTGCGCGATGAGGCCCGCCTGTTCGGCGAGGGCGTCGTTCGCGCCGTTCTTTTGCAGCACGAACCAGTCGATGCCGGGAATGCGCGCGAGCGGCGCGAGCGCGGCGGGGGGCACGAAGCGGTCGATGCCGCTGAAATTGTGCGGGTTGCTGTACCAGCAGAGGCCGACCTTGAGCGGCGCGGGGTAGCGCGCGAGTTCGGCGGCCCAGCGTTGCCGCGCGGCCGCGGGCGCGTGCAGATACGCGCGCCGCGCGCCGTCGGGCATGCCGAGGTGGGCGGGCAGCAGGTAGTCGAACACCCAGTAGTCGAAGCTGGGCCAGCGCTCGATGAGCCAGGTCGGGGCGACTTCGTCGGCGCCGTCGAGATCCTGCATCAGCCGCAGCAGTTCCGGGCGGCAGGCGAAGGTCACGTGCGCGCCGGCCGCCTTCAGGTCGCGCGCGTAGCGCGCCATCATCAGGTTGTCGCCGATGCCCGCGTAGTACGCGACCAGGATGCGCTTGCCCGCGAGCGGCTCGCCGCGCCAGCGACGATCGTGGAACGGGGTGAGGCCGGGATAGCGGGCGTCGAGATGCGCCGCGTTCGCGAGGCCGTCGAGGCGACGCCAGCCGCCCGCCGTGTCGCCGAGCAGGATCTCCAGCTCGCCGAGCGCGCCGATCGCGTCGATGCGGGTCGGCGCGAGCGCGACCGCACGCTCGAAGCACGGCCGCGCGGCGTCGAACGCGCGCTGCATGTAGTGCGCCTTGCCGACGGTCAGCAGCGCGTCGACGTCGTCCGGGTGCGCGGCGAGCCAGGCCTCGCCGTCCGCCGCCGCGCGACCGTAGTCGGACAGGTAGCGGCAGCGGATCCGCAAGGCGTCGGCCGGATCGGCCTCGTCGAGCGCGCGCGCCGCGTGAAAGCGCATCAGCGCGGGATCGTGCGAGAACAGGTAGAGCTGGGCGAGCGCCGCGTGCGCGCGGCTGTCGCGCGGCGCAATGCGCAGCGCGCGGTGGAAGTGTTCGATGGCCTCCTGGCCGTCGGTCAGGTAGTTCGACGCCAGGATGCCGGCCTGCAGCCAGGGCAGCGGCGAGCCGGGCGCGCGCGCCGCCCACTGCGCGCACCAGTCGATCGCCGCGCGGGTCGCGCCGGACTCGGCGAGCAGATACGTGAGGTCGAGCGAGGCGGGCAGGCGCGACGGGTCGAGCGCGAGCGCGTCACGCCAGTGTGCGAGCGCTTCGTCGGCGCGTCCGGCGCGGGCGGCGGCCTGCGCGTGTTGTTCGAGCACGGCGGCTTGAGACGGGTGGTTCATCCTCGATTCCTGGGGCGGTCTTGCAGCGGGCGCGGCGGCGTTGCCCGGATGAGCGGCCGGGCAACGCCGGGTCATCATAAGGGATTGACGGCGGGGTGGGCAGGGGCGGGTTTTTGCGGAGATCGCGCGGGGGCGCGGGTTCGGCGGCGATCAGCCTGCCCGACCGGGGGCATGGCCGATGGGCCGCGACCTCGGCGGCTCGACCCGCGCGCACCGGCTTCGGCAGCGCGTCGCGTCGTCATCCCGCCGGGGCTAGGCCGACGCCTCGATCTGCTGCGCCGCGCTCAGCGCATACAACTGCTCACGCAGCCACCGATGCGCGGGATCGGCCTGCCAGCGCGGGTGCCATGCGGCGTGCAGCGTGAAGCCCTCGGTGTCGAGCGGCAGCGGCAGCAGGTCGAGCCGGTCGGCGAAGCGCATCAGGAAGCGCTCGGGCAACGCGCATACGCAGTCGGTCGCCTCCAGCACGAGCGGCGCCAGGTGGTACTGGTGGACCGATACCGCGACCTGGCGCGTCAGGCCGCGCGCGTGCAGCAGATCGTCCATGAAGCCGTGGAAGCCGCCGCCGTCGCCCGACACGATCACATGGCGCAGTGCGCAGTACGCGTCGAGATCGGGCGGCGCGAGCCCGCGCGGATGCCCCTTGCGCTGCGCCATCACGTAGCGCTCGCGCAGCAGCGGCTGCGCCTGCATGCCGCGCGGCACCGCGAAACCGGCGGCGATCAGCAGATCGGCGTCGCCGCGTTCGAGCAGCGCGCCGTAGGTGTCCGCGCTCGCGTTGCGAAAGCCGATGCGCAGCCCCGGCGCGTCCGCTTCGACGCGTCTCAGCAGATCGAGCCCGACCATCACCACGCCGTTGTCGCTCGCGATGACCTGGAAAGTGCGCGTCGCGTCGGCGGGATCGAACGCCTCGCCTTGCCGCAGCGCCGCGTGCAGCCCGTGCAGCGCGGCGCGCAACGGCGCGCGGATCGCCAGCGCCCGCGCGGTCGGCGTCATGCCGCGGCCGTTCTGCGCGGGCACCAGCAGCGGGTCGCCGAGCAAGGCGCGCAGCCGCGCGAGCTGCGCGGACAGGGCCGGCTGGCTCAGATGCAGCCGGGCGGCCGCGCGCGTCACGTTGGCCTCGTCGAGCAGCACGTCGAGCGCGACGAGCAGGCCGAGATCGGCGCTGCGCAGCGGGGCAGACATATCGGGCATATGGATGGCTTTCATATCTATAATCGATTTCAAATATACCAAGGATTTGCGCACACTGGCGCCGGGCGTGGCCGTCGGGGCCGCGCATGACGGACGGGAGGATGCGATGACGATGGAACGGCAGGAACGGCGTGCACTGTTCGCGCTCGCCAGCGCCAATTTCGCGATGGGCAGCATGTCGTATGGGACGGTCGGCGCATTGCCGGGGCTCGCGGCGGACTGGGGGATCGCGCCGGGGCGCGCAGCCTTGCTGATGGCGGCGTTTTCGGTGACGTTCGCGGTGGGCGCGCCGCTGATCCAGATCGTCGCGGGGCATCGGCGCCGTCGCGGCCTGTTGCTGGGCGGCTTGCTGACGATGGCGCTGGGCACGCTGGCCGGCGCGTTCGCGCCGAGCTTCGGCTGGCTGATGGCGACGCGCGTCGCGGCCGGCGTCGGCGCGGGGGCGGTGAGCCCGGTCGCGACGGCGATCGGCGCGGGGCTCGTGCCCGGCGAACGGCAGGGGCGTGCGCTCGCGATCGTGTTCGTCGGCGTGACGCTGTCGAGCGTGATCAGCGCGCCGCTCGCGGCGTGGGTCGCGCAGATGCTGGGCTGGCGCGCGGTGTACGGCCTGCTCGCCGCGCTCGCGCTGGGCAGCGCGGCCTGGATCGCGGCGCGCGTGCACGATGCGACGCGCGGCGAACGGATGCGCCCGGCGGGGCTCGCGCGCCTGCTTGCGCGGCCCGCGACCGGGGCCGGGCTCGCCGTGGTGGTGTTGCAGACCGCCGCATTCTTCGCGACCTACACGCTGATCCTGCCGTTCTTGACCGCCCGCTTCGGCGCGAGCGCCGAGGCGGGCGCGTTCGCGCTGCTCGTGTTCGGCGTGACGGGCGTGCTTGGCAATCTCGTCGCGCAACGGGCGGCGCGACGCGCGTCGGCCGATCGGCTGCTCGGGATCGCGATGGGCGCGATGCTGCCGGTGTTCTGCGGCTTGCTCGTCTTCGAGGGCGGGCTGCCCGACAGCGTGCGTTTCGTCGGCGCGCTGGGTCTGCTGATGGTGTGGGCGCTGATGCAGGACCTGTTTTATCCGTCGCAGCTGCGGCGCGTGGTGGCGCTCGAACCGGGCTGTCGCGGCATGGTGCTCGCGCTCAATTCGTCGGGCATCTTCGCGGGGATTTCGCTGGGCGCGAGCATCGGCGGGCGGGTGGCCGACCACTGGGGCGTGTGGGGGCTGCCGCTCGCGTCGGTGCTGCTGACGCTGGCCGCGTTCGGGGCGTGGGCGTTTTCGCGCTACTGGCTGGCGCGAGCGGCGCGTGGCGCGCGCGGGGTGGACGGGCTCGCGGGGGCGGGTGGGCGCGAGTGAGCGCGGCCGGCCGGGCGCGCCGTGCGCTGCCGTGCGCGGCGGGTGGCGCGTCGATTGCGATGCCGCGACGCGCAGGTTGCGAGCGTGACCCGAGGGATGCTCGGTCCGTCACGTCTCGCCCGCGTCTCGCTCGTGCCGTTTCCGGCCGGCTTCGCGCGGCGCGCGCCGGGATGCCCGGCGACCTGAGCGCGCGCATCGGCGCGCTCAGGTCGTGCATGCGTCGCGTTCAGGCGTCGGGATCGAGCGCGCCGGACGTCGCGCCGCGCCGCGCCGGCGACGACAGCCCCGGCGTCAGCCGTCGCCGTATGCCGCGATTCAGCGGCTCCGCGTAGCACCGCGCGATCAACGCGCTCGATGCGGCCGACAGCAGCAGATAGACGGCCAGCAGCGCCAGCTTGTCGTCGCCCGTCACGTCCGGCCGGGGAAAGCGTGCTTTCAGCAGGCCGAGCACGATCAGATGGAACAGATACAACTCGTAGCTGAGGCGGCCGAACCATTCGAGCCACGCGGATGCGCGTGCGCGCCGACGCGTCGCTTCGGCAGGGTTTTCCTGTCCGGTGAGCAGCAGCGCGGCGGTGCCGAGCGCCATCGCCGTGATTCCGGGCACGTTGGCTTCGCTGATCGGCCAGGACAGGTACAGGACGACCATCGCCGCGGCGGCGAGCCAGTGCAGCCACGCGCGGGCCTGCTCGCGCAGCGCGACGCGTCGGGCGAGCAGGGCCGTGCAGCACCCGATCGCGATCGCATCGAAGCAGGCGAAGTAGGCGTAGAGGAAATTCTCTGCATCGCCTTGATGCGTGTATCGATACACGGGGCCGACGAGGATGATCGCGATCCAGAAGGCGACGAGCCGCGACTCGCGCCTCAAGGCGACGCACAGCAGCGGGAACGACAGGTAGAACACCTCTTCGACCGACAGTGACCACAGCACGCCGAGCGGGTAGTTGATCCAGCCGTGTGTGCCGATCAGCACGTTCATCCAGAACGTCAGCGAGGCGAGGTTCACGAGCCAGAAGGACACCGGTGAGCCGGTTTCGGCGTGATTCTGGAAGATTGCGACGCCGACGGCGGCGAGCACGTTGACGACGACCAGCAGCAACAGCAGGCAGGGCAGGATGCGCGCGATCCGCAAGGCGTAGAACGCGCGGATCGGGACGTTGCCGAGTCCGGACCAGCGCCGCGCCGTATTCGCGGTGATCAGGTAGCCCGAGATGACGAAGAACATCGTCACGCCGTAGTTGCCGTTGCGCGCGACCGCGCGCACCGCCTCCCGGCCGAACAGGTGCGCGAGCGTGGTGTCATCCAGGCGGTAGGCGATGTTGAAGTGATGAAACAGGACGAGCAGGATCGAGATGCCGCGCAGCACGTCGATCCGATGATTCCGGGGCGCGGCGCTCGTGTTCACGCGGCCTCCGTCGCCCATGTCACGAAGGCCGCGCCCGCTTCGCGCAGCACGGCTTCGCGGGCTTCCCAGCTGAAGCCGGGGGCGTCGTAATAGGCCGCGGCGAGCAGGGGCGCGCGGCCGGGCGGACGCACGAGCGCGTAGTCGTTGGTTTCGCCTTCGACGCTGGTCAGCAGCGCATAACGGGCGCGCGGATCGGCTTCGCGAAGCAGCCTGAGCGACAGCGCCGCAGCGATGCCGATCAACGCGCCTTTCCAGACGAAATGCAGGAGCGCCCAGCCCACGGCCTGGACGAACACCGGGGACGCAGCGCTCACCGATCCTCTCCGTGCAGGAATTGCTGGATCTCGTCGCGTTCTTTCTTCGTGACGTGCCCGCGCAACGCGGCCAGCACGAGCGCCTTGCCCGAGCCGGAGAACGCCTTGTGGATTAGTTCCTTCAGGAGGCGGGTTTGCAGGGCGTTCTGGCTGTGCGCGGGTGCGTATACGTGCGAGCGTTCACTTTCGTCACGCGTCAGTAGCCCCTTGGCATGCATGATCTGCATCTGGCGCAGGACGGTGGCGTAGGTGACGTCGGGGCGCTCCGCCTGCATGGTCTGATGGACCTGCTTCACGGTGGCGGGGCCGAGCGGCCACAGCACGCGCAGGAGATCGAGTTCGGCGGCGGTCGGTTTGGTGGGTGGGGGAGTCTTGGCCATCTTGGAGTCGGAGCGGGTGGTGCGATGCGATGTAGAATAATTTGTCTAGAAAGAATTGTCTACATTGCTGTGATGGAGATCCGGCCGCGCGAGCAGCGTCTCGATTCAGGTTGGACGTGAAGCGGGGAGCCGGGAGGAACGCGGTACCCGGTCGGTGGGCCGTTCCATCATGGCGTGATGGCAGAATGCGCGGTCATTTGCGCATGCGTTTCAAACATCGTAAAACGCCGGGGGGATTTTCGCGGAGCCCGTTTCGGGCAACTTGGCGCTTGCCTGTATCGGCGCGCTAATGCAGTCGTTGGGTGGTGAGGTGTTGGAGTAAGAGGGCGCGCGTGTGAAGCGGGTCCTCGACGGCATCGTCAGCGCCGCCATTTTTCGTATCCGGGCAAGGAGGCGCGCCGTTACCAGGGGGAAGCGGCCCGTGAGTTCTTGGAGTGGGCAGGAGGGAATCCGTGAATACCATGCAATACAAAGGCTGCACGGCTCACATCGAATTCGACGATCGGGACAATATCTTTGTTGGGCGAGTGCTGGGCGTGACCCCGATCATCGGCTTTCATGGCGAGACGATGGGGGCGCTTCGGCGCGCGTTCGAGGTCGCGGGCGATGATTTCCTGGCCGACAGCGCCGAGCGTGGCGTGACGCCGGGAAAATCGCTCCGGGCAAACTGATGCTGCGGAATTTGCCTGGAGGCTCATGCGGATGTTGGTAGCGTGGTGCGAGCCTCGGGCAAGCACGTCAATCAATGGGGCGCTGAGGTGCTTGCGCTGGTTGCGCGTGCTTGACTTGGCTTTTAATTGAACCGACCGTAGAACTTGCTGCATACATAAGGAGAAGCGAGTCTCCCGGTCGGCGCGGACCTGTCCGGGATTTTGTGGGCGGGGCATATCATGAGAGGTAAAAGTCATGGATATGCCGATGCCGAAAAAACGA
>NZ_JBXAPG010000021.1:51913-123496 GCF_058803765.1 Burkholderia sp. GW821-FHT14F03 | reverse complement strand
GGCTACCGGGATGAGGAATACTTCTTCCTCAAGATCCGCGCTGCCTTCCCCGGTAATCCGCGATGAACCTTTTTTTTTGCGCGGCGAGGATAGGCCGGGCGTCGCACCCGTTCACCCTCACGCGCCCGCGGCGCGCCATCGGATGAGTCCGCGGACCACGGACGGCGAGGCTCGCCCGTTCAGACCCGCGCGCGGCCCCGGTGCGCGACGCAGCGCCGTGCTCAGTCGCCTTCCGTCACGCTCGCCGCTGCCGCTGCCCGCGGGCGTCGCGCATCGAGGCGCGCCAGCACCGCGCGCCTGCCCTCGTCGTCGAGCTTGCGCCAACTGGCGATTTCGTCGCGCGTGCGATGGCAGCCTTCACACCAGCCGGTGGCGGCGTCGAGCCGGCAAATGCCCGTGCACGGCGACGGGACGCTCGGCGTGACGATCTCGCTCATGCTTGCTCGCGCAGCGCGACGTCGACGACGGGCGCGCCCGTCATCGCGACCAGCTCGTCCGGCGTCAGGTTGAACACCGCATGCGGATGGCCGGCCGCGGCCCACAGGCTGTCGAGCGCGAGCAGATCCGCGTCGATCAGCGTGACCGGCTTGACCAGATGCCCGATCGGACACACGCCGCCGATCGCGTAGCCGGTGTGGTCGCGCACGAACTTCGCGTCGGCGCGGCCGATCTCGCCGACCTGCGCGGCCACCTTCGCCTCGTCGACGCGATTCGCGCCGCTCGCGACCACGAGCACCGGCGCGCCGTCCACGCGGCGGCGGAACAGGATCGACTTGGCGATCTGCGCGACCGAGCAGCCCAGGCCGGCGGCCGCTTCGGCGGAGGTCTTGCCGGTTTCCGCCAGCATCACGATGGGTTTCGCGTGGCCGCGCTCGCGCAGCAGCAGTGCGACGCGGCGCGCGGAATCGGGCAGGGCGTCGAGGGAAGCGGAGGTCGTCATGAGAACACGCTTGAGCAGGAAGTAAAGGCGGCGGGCATTATGCACAGGACGCCGCATCGGTGGCGCTGCGTGCCTTCGCGAGCAGCGCGCGGCCCGCGCGCGACACATTGGCGCGGCCGATCGCGGTGGAGATGAAGTCGCCCGCCTCGACCACCTGCTGCAGATCGATGCCGGTGTCGATGCCGAGCCCCTGCATCAGGTACAGCACGTCCTCGGTCGCGACGTTGCCGGTCGCGCCCTTCGCGTACGGGCAGCCGCCGAGCCCCGCCACCGATGCATGGAAGATCTCGATGCCCTCGAACAGCGCCGCATAGATGTTCGCGAGCGCCTGGCCGTAGGTGTCGTGGAAATGGCCCGACAGCCGCTCGCGCGGAAATGCCCGCGTGACGGCGGCGAGCACCTCGCGGGTGCGACGCGGCGTGCCGACCCCGATCGTGTCCGCGATGTCGATCTCGTCGCAGCCGAGCGCGGCGAAGCGCGCCACCACGTCGACCACCGAGGCGACCGGCACCTCGCCCTGATAGGGGCAGCCGAGCGCGCACGACACGCTGCCGCGCAGCCGCAGGCCCGCGTCCTTCGCGGCGCGCGCGACCGGCTCGAAGCGCGCGATGCTCTCGGCGATGCTGCAGTTGATGTTCTTCTGCGAGAACGCCTCGCTCGCGGCGCCGAAGATCACGACTTCGTCCGCGCGCGCGGCGAGCGCGTTCTCGAAGCCTTTCAGGTTCGGCGTCAGCACCGAGTACACGGTGCCCGGACGGCGCGCGATGCCGGCCATCACCTCGGCGCCGTCGGCCATCTGCGGCACCCATTTCGGCGACACGAACGAGGCCGCTTCGACGTTGCGGAAGCCCGCGCGCGACAGGCGGTCGACGAGCGCGATCTTCACCTCGGTCGGCACGAGACCCTTTTCGTTCTGCAGGCCGTCGCGCGGGCCGACCTCGACGATTTTCACGGCTGCCGGGAATGTCATGTCTGTCTCCTGAGGGGTTCGTTATATCGATGAATGCAGGGGCGGCGCGCCTCAGTAGCCGCGCGCGAGGTCGATGACGCCGCCGATCGTCGCGCCGCGCGCGAGCGCGTCGATCTTCGCGGCGATCTGTTCGAGCGCCTCGGCGTGCAGCGTTTCGGCCGAGGTATGCGGCGTGATCGTGATGCGGGGCTCGCGCCAGAACGGGTGTGCGGCGGGCAGGGGCTCCTGCGCGAACACGTCGAGCGTCGCGGCGGCGAGCCGGCCGTCGGCCAGCGCGGCGAGCAGGTCGGGCTCGACGAGGTGCGCGCCGCGCGCCACGTTGACGAGGTAGGCGCCGCGCGCGAGCCGCGAGAAGGTGCGCGCGTTCAGGATGCCGTCGGTGGCGGGCGTGCTGGGCAGCAGGTTCACGAGCACCTTCACGCCGTCGAGGAAGGCGTCGAGGCGGGCGTGGTCCGCGTGCGCGTCGGCGCTCGCGTGCACGGCGCCGGTGTACACGGAAACGCCTTCCACCCGTTTCTCGCGCCGGCCGAAGCCGCGCACCGGCAGGCCGAGCGCGGCGAGCGCGCGCGCCACCTGCGTGCCGAGCACGCCGAGCCCGAGCACGCCGACCGTGAAGGTCGCGCGCGGATGCGCGGGCAGCGGCTGCCAGCGGCCTTCGCGCTGCAACTGCGCGTAGTCGTCGAAGCGCCGCAGGTAGCGCAGCACCGCGTGGGTCACGTACTCGATCATCTGCTGGCCCATGCCGGTGTCTTCGAGGCGCACGAGCGGCACGCCGCGCGGCAGCGTGCCCGGCTGCGCGCGTTCGAGCGCGAGCAGCGCATCGACGCCCGCGCCGAGATTGAAGATCGCGCGCAGCCCCGCGCGCGGCGCGAAGAACGCATGCGGCGCGCGCCACACGAGCGCGTAGTCGGCCGGCGCGTCGTCGCCCGGCTGCCAGACGCGCAGCCGCGCGCCGGGCAGATGGCGCGCGACCGCGTCGCGCCAGTCGGCGGCGGCCGGGCCGGGCGGCGTGCAGAGCAGGATTTCCATGCGCGTCACTTCGCGAACAGCTGGTCGATGTCGGCGAATGCCTTGAATTCGAGTGCGTTGCCGCACGGGTCGAGGAAGAACATCGTCGCCTGTTCGCCCACCTCGCCCTTGAAGCGCAGGTGCGGCTCGATCACGAACAAGGTGCCGGCGGCCTTCAGCCGCGCGGCCAGCGCCTCCCATTCCTCCATCGACAGCACCACGCCGAAATGGCGCACCGGCACGTCGTCGCCGTCCACCGGATTGACGGCGGCGCGCCCGGTTTCGTCGGGCGCGAGGTGGGCGACGAGCTGGTGCCCGAAGAAATCGAAGTCGACCCAGTGCGCGGAGCTGCGGCCCTCGGCGCAACCGAGCAGGCCGCCGTAGAAGCGGCGCGCCTGATCTAGGCTCGTGACCGGGAGGGCGAGATGGAACGGGCGCAATGCGCCGGGCAGCGGGGCGGGCATGGGGGCGTCTCCTGAATGAAGACCTCATTCTACGGTTTCGGCGCGCCGCGCGCCGCCGCCCGTCGAAATGCAAAGCACGAAAAATTGGTTCGTCGCGCGCGCGCCGCCGCCGACAATGGCGACCGGACCACCAGCATCAGCGAGGGCAAAGATGCGCTCATGCAGCAAATCGACCTGGCCGCCGCGGCTCGTGACCGTTCCCGGACTGCACGGCAGCGAGGGCGCGCATTGGCAGACCTGGCTCGAGCGGCAGTTCGCGCGCGCGCTGCGGGTCGAGCAGGACGACTGGGACGCGCCGCACCTCGCGCGCTGGGCGCAGTCGCTGCTGGACCTGCTCGCGCGCGAACGCGGGCCGTTCGTGCTGGCCGCGCACAGCTTCGGCTGCCTCGCGGCCGCGCATGCGCTCGCGCAGCCCGGCGCGCCGCTCGCGGAGGTGGCGGGCGTCCTGTTCGTCGCGCCCGCGAGTCCCGCCAAGTTCACCTTCGCCGGCGCGTTCGAGGGCCGGCGCCTCGCCGTGCCGTCGATCGTGATCGGCAGCGAGACCGACCCCTGGATGCGCATCGAGGATGCGCGCGAACTCGCGCAGCGGCTCGGCGGCGCGTTCGTCAATCTCGGCGACGCGGGCCACGTCAACACGGCGGCCGGCTACGGCCCCTGGCCGCGCGCGAAGTACTTCGTCGACACCCTGATCCATTGCGCGGCGCCGCTGCGGTTCCGCGAGGAGGCGGGCGAGTTCGAGGCCGCGCCGCCGCACGCGGCGATCGCGACCGTGGCCTGAGCGCGCCCGCTCCGTCGCGGTCTTCTTCGATACGCGCCGCGCCATGAAAAACAGCCCGGCCAGCGTACGCTGATCGGGCTGTCCCGGTTCGGCCGAGACGCTCCGGCCGAGCCGCTCGCCGGAGCCCGGCGCATGCGTCGGGCTCGCGGGCGGCGTTCAGGCGCTCACGGGCGCGACCGCGGCCGGATCGGAGTAGCTCGGGCGGCCGTTCTCCACGTGGCCCGCGAAGCGGCGCGCGAAGCCGCCGCTGGTCCCGTCCGACACCGTGACGTCGTACCAGTGATGGCTCGACGCGAGCGACCACTGCTCGATCCGTTCCTCGCCGCCGTGCAGCGTCAGGTGGCGCGCGGGCGCGCCGTACGCGTTGTCGGTCAGCGTCAGCTGCACGCGCGCGCCGCCGCGATTGGCGATCTTCAGGTACAGGTTCCCGTTCGCGACGTCGTAGCCGGCCTTCACCTCCGGATGCGCCGCCGCGTGCGCGCCATGCGGCGCGCCGGCCTGCGCCGCGCCGCCGAAGCTGCGCACGAAGCCGTTCGGACCGTACACCGTGAAGTCGTAGGCGCCGTTCGTCACCGTCAGGTCGAATTCGTCGTGCAGCGCGCGATGCGCGCCGACCGTGTAGCGCCACGGGCCGTCGCTGCGGTTGCCCGCGTACACGTAGAAGTGCGCGCCCTGGTCGCCGCGGTTCGCGAATTCGATGCGCAGATGCCCGCCGTGCACGCTCGCATTCACATGCAGTTCATAGGGCAGCGCGCGCGCGGGCCGCACGCCCGGCTCCTGCGGATCGATCGGGCTCGGCTGGGCCGGCACCGTCGGCGCGGGCTTGGTGGTGCACAGCTGATCCGCGATCGAACGGTAGTTGCTCGTGTCGGGCAGCGGCGGCAGCGTGGCGTCCGGGGTGCGGAAGTCGAAGGCCGCCGTCAGGTCGCCGCACACCGTGCGACGCCACGGCGTGATGTTCGGTTCGTCGACGCCGAAGCGCTCGCTGATGAAGCGGATCACCGAGGTGTGGTCGAACACCTGCGAGCACACGAAGCCGCCCTTGGTCCACGGCGACACCACCGTCATCGGCACGCGCGGGCCGAGGCCGTAGGGCAGGCCGTCGGCGGTGTAGCTGCCGCCGCGACCCGGATTCACGACGTTGTGGATCTCGCCCTCGACGGTCACGGTCGACAGGCCCTGCGCGCGCGTCGTGGCCGGCTGCGGCGGCACGAGGTGATCGAAGAAGCCGTCGTTCTCGTCGTACATGATGAACAGCACGGTCTTGCGCCAGACCTCGGGGTTCGCGGTCAGCGCGTCGAGGATCTGCGAGGTGTAGTTCGCGCCGTAGGCGGGCGTGTACTTGGGATGCTCGGAGAACGCCGCGGGCGGCAGCAGCCACGAGACCTGCGGAAGCTTGTTCGCGAGCACGTCGGCCTTCAGGTCGTCGAGCGAGCGCGCTGTCTGCGCGCGCTGGTACAGCGAGGAGCCCGGCTGCGCGTTGATGAAGTTCGCGAAGTTCTGCAGGATGTTGGTGCCGTAGTTGCCGTTCAGCGGATCGTTGCCGTTGGTGCCCTGCTGGTACACCTGCCACGAGACGCCGCGCGCCTCCAGGCGCTCGGGGAAGGTCGTCCACGACAGCAGCTGGTATTGCGGCGGCACGTCGCCGTCCACGTAGTCGTTGTTGTCGAGCAGCGGGCCGCCGAACTTGCCGGTCGGATCGACGGTGCCCGTCATCAGGTACGAGCGGTTCGGGTGGGTCGGGCCGGGCAGCGAGCAGAAGTAGTGGTCGCAGACCGTGAACGCATCGGCGAGCGCGTAGTGGAACGGGATGTCCTCGCGCACGTGATAGCCCATCGTCATGTCGGTCTTGTTCGCCGGCCACTGGTCGTAGCGGCCGCCGTCGATCGCGGCTTGCGTCTTGTACCACGAGTGGTCGAGGTCGCCGATGCACTGCGCGCTCGTGGTCAGCGTGTTGAGCCGGAACGGCAGCACCGGCTGCGCCGGATTCGCCTTCGACGGCTGATACCACACCGGCTTGCCGTTCGGCAGCGGGATCGGGAAGCGGTCGTTGTAGCCGCGCACGCCGCGCAGGTGTCCGAAGTAATGATCGAACGAGCGGTTTTCCTGCATGAACACGACGATGTGCTCGACATCGCGGATCGTGCCGGTGCGCGAGGCGGCGGGAATCGCGAGCGCGCGGCGGATCGATTCGGGGAACACCGTGAGCGCGGCGGCGGCGCCCGCGGATTGGGTCATCGTATGCAGGAAACGGCGGCGACTTTCTGACGTCATGTTTTCACCTGGGGCGAGTTGTTCTGCGGTGGGGATGGAAACGGGCGATCAGCCGGGCGTCGACGCGGCGGTGGCCGCGGTGGCGGTGGAGCCGGGGGTGTCGTCGTTGTCGTCGGGCGGGTAATGGACGACGGGCGGGGCGAGCGGTGCGTCGTTCGAGGCGCGCGCGGCGGGGGCGCCGCTGTTGAAAGCATTCGCCGCGCCGTCCGTCGCGCGCGGCGTGTCGGGCGCGGCGGACGGCGCATCCGCCGCGCCGCGTTGGGCGGCGTGCGTCGCGTCGTCGCTGCAGGCGGCAAGCAGCACGGCGGCGGCAAGGACGGCGGCGGTGACGCGCTGGCGCATCGGATGTCTCCCGGACTTGGCTGGTCGTGAACGACTTAAAGTATGAAGAGAGGATGCGTCGGTTGCGTGAAGCGAATGCGACGGCCATGTTATGACGAAATGCTTTCGAATAACTAACGATTGACCAAGGAGGTGGGGCTTGGTGATCGGTGAAGGACGGAGGCGGCGGAGAGGCGCGGGCCTCGGGCGTGATGCGAAGCGGAGAAGCGGAGAAGCGGAGAAGCGGAGAAGCGGAGAAGCGGAGAAGCGGAGAAGCGGAGAAGCGGAGAAGCGGAGAAGCGGAGAAGCGGTGAAGCGGTGAAGCGGTGAAGCGGTGAAGCGGTGAAGCGGTGAAGCGGTGAAGCGCCCGCGCGCTTCGCGCGCGGGCCGACCCGTGAGGCGTGAGCGGGGCGCGACGCCGCGCGCGGATTGTTTCAGTGCGCGCGACGCCGCGGGCGCGGGAACAGCGGATAGGTCGCGCACACGACGAGCATCGCGACGAGCCACACGCTGCCCCAGTTGCCTGCGGCGAGCAGCCGGGGCACGACGAGCGGCGTCAGGAACAGGCCGATGAAGACCGCGGTGTTCGCCATGCCGAGCGCGGCGCCTGCACGCTCCGCGCCGGCGAGCGTCGCGAGTTCGGTATAAGCGACGCCGTGCCAGGCCGACACGCAGATGCCGGCGAACACGAGCAGCGCGACCAGAATGCCGAGCGGCACGCGCGGGCCGGCCGCCGTCGCGAGGGCGAGCAGCGCGAACGCGCCGGCCGCCACGCGCACCGCGCCGCGCAGGTAGGCGCGGCGGTTGCCGTGCCGGTCGGTGTGGCGGCCGCTCCAGATCCGCATCACGATCGCGCCCGCCTGCAGCGTGACCATCGCCGCGCTGATGCTCGCGAGACCGAACCGGCCGTAGTCGTGCAGGAACACCGTGGCGAACGACAGCACCGCGAACTGCGGCGCGCACAGCATGCCGATGCCGAGCACGATGCGCCAGACCGGGCCGCTGCGCAGCGGATGGCGCGCATCGGCGTCGGGTGCGGCAACCGGGTGGGCAGGGCTCGCCGGCGCGGCGGGCGGCGGCTCGTGCAGCCAGCACCAGGTCAAGGCGGCCGAGGCCGCGCACAGCAGCGCGAGCGCGCCAAACACACCGATGAAGCCGACGTGCGCCGCGAGCGCTGGCAGCAGCGCCGCGCCGACGCCGCCGCCGAGCGGTACCGCGGTCTGCCGGATGCTCATCGCGAGGCCGCGCTCGTGGACGCCGAACCAGCGCATCACGGCGCGCCCGCTCGACCCGTTGACACTGCCGCCGAGCAGGCCGACGCCGAACAGCGCGAGCGCGAGCCGCCACGCGGAGGGCGCGGCGTCGCCGGACGGCGCGACCGCGCCCGCCATCGCCGCGAGCGCGGCGGCGGTCGCGAGCAGGCCGACCAGCAGCACACGGCGGTCGCCCCAGCGGTCGGCGGCGATGCCCCACGGCAGCTCGGACAGCGCGATGCCGAGCCCGAGCGCGCCCAGCACGAAGCCGAGCCCGTCGTTGCCGAAGTGATAGGCGCTGCGCAGCCAGACGGCGGTGGTCGGGATGCCGGTCGCGGCGGCGGAGAAGCTCATGTTGGCGGCCACGCCGACGCCCAGCACGCGCCAGCGGTGCGACGCGGGCAACGGGGGCCGGATGGCGGGCGGGCACGGCAGGGCGGGTGAGTTCATGGCGGCGGGCGCGGGGAGAGATTGACGATGGGGAGTGTCGCGCCGTACATTCATCCTGAATATCGGAAAGTTTTTAACTGATCGTTCGATAAAACAGGATGATTGCCATGTCGCAGACCAATTTCGACATCGCCGCGCTGCGCAGCCTGGTGGCCGGGATGGACCTGGGCAGTTTCGCGAAGGCGGCCGACCGGGTCGCACGTTCGTCGTCGGCGGTCAGCGCGCAGATCCGCAAGCTGGAGGCGCAGGCGGGCACGCCACTGTTCCGCAAGGCGGGGCGCGGGCTCGAGCTGACCGACGCGGGGGCGTCGATGCTGAGCTACGCGCGGCGGCTGATCGAACTCAACGACGAGGCCGCGGCCGCGGTGCGCGGCGTGAACCTCGACGGCTGGGTGCGGATCGGCCTGCCGGAGGATTTCGGCGAGGCGGTGCTGCCGGACGTGCTCGGGCGCTTCGCCCGTGCGCATCCCAAGGTGCGGATCGAGGCGCGGGTCGCGCGCAATGCCGAGCTGCTCGAACGGCTCGACACGGATCAGCTTGATCTCGCGCTGGTGTGGGGCGACGCCGGCGCGGTGGATCTCGACGCGCGCGCGGGGCTGGCGGGCGAGGTGATCGATCACGCGCCGATGCGCTGGATCGGCGCCGCGGCGCCGGTCGCGTTCGATGCCGACGAACCGTTGCCGCTCGTGGTGTTCGATCGGCCGTGCGCGTTCTTCAACGCGGCGACGGCCGCGCTGGACCGGGCCGGCGTGCCGTGGCGGATCGCGTTCGCAAGCCCGAGCCTCGCGGGCCTGTGGGCGGCCGCGGCGGCCGGGCTCGGGGTGACGGTGCGGTCGCGCTACGGCCTGCCCGCGTCGGTGCGCGCGCTCGACGGGCCGGCGGGGCGCGGGCTGCCCGCGCTGCCGAACTTGCCCTTGATGTTGTTGCGCAATACCTCGGCGGCGACGCCGACGGTCGCGCGGCTCGCGCAGATCATGCTGCAGGCGGTGCGCGCGCCGGCCGAGGCGGCGCCGCCGCTGGCGGCGTGAAGGAGCGGAAGGCCGCGAGTGAGGCGAATGGCGCGCGAATTCGAGGCGGTCAGGATTTCCGCGTTCAACGTGCGTCGGAAATCAGCCGGAGGGGCGAACGCATCGATCTGCGCAGAGCTCAAATTGGCAGCATGATTGCCTTGGCGTTTCCATTCAAAAATCCCGGAAAACCGTTCGAACGAGCGAGCCCCTTTCCGGCCGCGCTTGTTTGCAAAGGATTGTCAAGTTCAGATTATTTGTGTTGTCTGGGCGGCAATCGCGCATTCATAGTGATCAAATTCCATAATTCGCCTTGCTAACGAAATGCGGATCCGCGCGCTATCCGACATGGCCGACGCCGACGTGTTGTCCTGCCTGCTCACCTGTTGCCGCCCGGCATGCGCGTAGACATCATGGGGAGAGGCGACAGGCATGGCGCTCGACTGGACGCGGCGATTGCCACCATCGCGCGCAACCGTCGATTCCGCCCGCAAGCGTGCAATGCCGGGGCGCGGAGATCGTGGGTGCGGGAGACATCTGGCGGCTATTTCGTCGCTCGAGGGTCAAGTCAAGAACAGCTTGGCTCGCGCGGCATTCTCCGTGCGCGCGCCAGGTCGGGCCAGTCGACCGGAGCGGCCCGAACGGGCGCTTTCATCGGGTGGCCGAGCCTGTCCGCGCACAGTCCGCTCGCCCCGACTGAATTTCAATTGCAGGGAGAACCGGTGTCCTCAAATTGGATTTGTGCAGCAGCGGCTGCCACCTTCAATCATCCCCCAATCTTTTATTGAGACTAACGTGAGTACTGTGAAAATTTCCCGCCCGCATGCCGGTGCTGTCATTTCTTTTTTAAAGAAATCCCTCTTGTTCTCATTGCTGGCTTTCACCGCAATGGAAGCGCCGGTATATGCGGCCGCAGGTGGGCCGCATCAATACTGGACCAACCCGGCAGGCACCGGGGCCTGGAATCTCGATCAATATATTACGATCTCCGCGGACCAGCCCATGAATTTCTGGTCGCATGAATTTTATCTGCAAGGTGGCGATACGGGTTATATCGGCTTGCAGGATACGCCGAATGGCAAGACGGCAATCTTTTCATTGTGGAATGCAACGTCGGGAACGGCCACAACGTCGGGGTTCAATTGCCAAGGTGGAGCGGAAAACGGGCCCGTCTGGCGCTGCATGGGCAATTACAACTGGAAGGTCGGCGTGAGATATCGCCTTCGCCTTTGGGAGACCGCCTCCACGCCCAATGGCGTCACCTGGGTCGGGACGGTGCAGGACACCTCCACGGGTGTTGAGACGGCTATTGGCTATCTTACAAGCCGGTCCGGGCAAAACCTGATCAGCTATTCCGTGAACTGGATCGAGAGTTATTCCTTGAATAGCGTGACCAACCCCGATGTCGTTTGTAATTCAAAGCAACCGGCGACAGGTTACTTTGAATATCCGACCGCCAACAATGGCGCCATCACATTTAAGCCGAACTATCCCTCCAATGTAGCGTGCGGATCGCATAATTCAGGTGAAAATAATGCGGTTTTCATCTATCAGTAAATTTGAAGTTGAAATATCGATCTGAACCGACGCATTTTTCGCGGCGTTGCTTCAAGTAAGCGCCAAGGATGAGGCGTGGCGTTCCACGCAAAGCAACAAGGCGCGACGGCGTCGAGAAGCCTCGGCGTTTCCCGACGCCGCGCCGCATCGCGTGATCGGTTTCAGCCGGTTCCGACCGGGCCCACCATCAGCCTGCATGGTCCCGATGGTGGGCTCGATTGCGCGTTGCTCCAGAGCGTTGGCCGAGCGGGCGCCGGCGTCGGGGCATCGATGGCTTCAGCCTTCATCGGGTCGTTGCCAAACGGCTCCGGCATCACGGTGGGAATTGCCGGCCCGCTGATTCGAAACGTCACTGGAGATCGCCCGCGCGCGACGGGCGCGGCATTTCGAGGTGCCGCCGCGACCGATCGCATCGTGGTTCGGCCGATTCATCGGGCACGCCGCTCAGGGCCGATCGCGCCGCGCCGCCCTCATGCAACCCCCTCCGTCTCCTCCACCTTCTCCAACGCCTCCCACACCGTCCGCAAGCGCGCCCGCAACGCGTCGCCGGCCGGCACGAACGGGAGCCGCAGGCCATCCTCGCAGTGCCCGAGCATCGCGAGCAGCGCCTTGACGGGCGCGGGATTCGGCTCCTCGAACAGCGCCCGCACGAGCGGCTGCAGCGCGACCGCGCGGCGGCGCGCGGCGGCCAGTTCGCCCCGTCGCAGCAGCGCATGGATCCGCACGTGCCACGCGGGCAGCAAATGCGCGGAACTGGCGATCGTGCCGTGCGCGCCGACGCACAGCGCCGCGAAGTTCTGCGGATCGTCGCCGGACAGGATGCGCAGCGGCGTGTCGTGCACGAGCCGCATCATCCGGTCGATCCCGCCGCCGCATTCCTTCACGCCGACGATGCGCGGATCGCGGGCGAGCGCCTGCAGCGTTTCCAGCGACACCTCGACGCCCGTCCGGTACGGGATGTTGTAGACGAGGATCGGCAGGTCGGCCGCGACGGCGACCGCTTCGAAATGCTGCCGGACCCCGGCCTGCGACGGCCGCACGTAAGCGGGCGGCGTGACGAGCAGGCCGGCCGGGCCGAGCGCGGCCAGCTCGCGGGCGCGCCCCACGGCGTCGCGGGTCGAGATCGACGACACGCCGAGCACGACGGGCAGGCCGGGGGCGGCGTCGCGCAGCGTCGCGTGGATCGCGTGCACCTCGGCGGCGTCGAGCAGCGCGCCTTCGCCGGTGGTTGCGCCGGCAACGAACCCGGCGATGCCCTCGGCCGCGTAGTGGCGCGCGAGACGGGCGAGCGCCGCGTGGTCGACGGCGTCCTGGTGGAACGGCGTGATGATCGGCAGCCAGATGCCTTCGAAACGGACTTGCATGGTGATGGGCCTTGTCGGAAACGGATTGAACGGAACCGTTCCGCCGGCGGAGCGCCGGGTGAGGCAGCCAGGAGCGCGTGCGCGCAGGTGGGGGCCCGTCCGGCGGATCGCCTGACGGGACGCGACATCCCCGTCAGTCGAGGTGTCGTTTTTTCAGTTTCAGGCCAGCCGCGCGCAGGCCTGCCGGGACGGCGAGGAGCGTGAGCGAACGGGACAGGAGCGACATGGCGGGTGGTCGATGAAAACTGAGCGGCCATCATAGCATCGCGGCCGCCGCGTCGACAATCCGGCCCGCGGCGGTGCGCGATGCGCGGGACCCGGTGGCGGTCGCCGTCGCCAAGCCGTCTCATCAACGGTGCGTCATCGGGCACCGCACCGCGTGCGTGATGTCGTCCGGTGGGTCGATCCGGCCCGCGGCGGCCCGGCGACCTTTGCCGGTGCACGTGATGCCCGCGCCGGATGCCGGCGAGGACCGCCGCCCCGTTCGCGCGGCGGCGCGAGCGCCTCGCCCCGCGCCCGGCGCGCCGAACGCGCCGCGCGGCCGGCCGCTTATCGCGCGGCGCGCATGCCTTTCCACGACAGATTGGAACCCGCGCGGCGCGCAGCCGCTAGAATCGCTGCTTACCGTTACCTGACACAACACAAGCGGAGCACATCAGATGAAGCACACCCTGGGGATCGGCGGCTGGCTGCGGGCCGGCGTGGTCGCGGCGGCGCTCGGCGCGGCGTCGCTCGCGCAGGCGGACACGGCGCTCTTGAACGTGTCGTACGACGTCACGCGCGAGCTGTACAAGGACATCAACGCGAGCTTCGTCGCCGCCTACAAGCAGCAGGCGGGCGAGACCGTGGCGATCCGCCAGTCGCACGGCGCGTCGAGCGCGCAGGCGCTGTCGGTGCTGCAGGGCCTGCAGGCGGACGTCGTGACGATGAACCAGCCGAACGACATCGATCTGCTCGCCGAGCGCGGCCAGCTGCTGTCGAAGGACTGGCGCGCGCGCTTCCCGCACAACAGCTCGCCGTACTCGACGACGATGGTGTTCCTGGTGCGCAAGGGCAATCCGAAGCAGATCCGCGACTGGAGCGATCTCGCGAAGCCCGGGGTGCAGGTGATCATCGCGAACCCGAAGACCTCGGGCAACGGCCGCTACGCGTATCTGGCCGCATGGGGCTACCAGAAGCAGAAGGGCGCGGGCGACGCGCAGGCGCTCGAATTCGAGAAGGCGATTTTCCGCAACGTGCCGGTGCTCGATTCGGGCGGCCGCGGCGCGACCACGACGTTCACGCAGCGCGGCATCGGCGACGTGCTCGTCACGTTCGAGAACGAGGTCGCGCTGATGGACACCGGCGCGTCGGGCGCGGACTTCGAGGCGGTGTATCCGTCCGCGAGCATCCTCGCGGAGCCGCCCGTCGCGGTGGTCGACAAGGTGGTCGACAAGAAGGGCACGCGCAAGGTGGCGCAGGCGTATCTCGCGTACCTGTACACGCCGGCCGCGCAGGAGATCATCGCGCGCCACCATCTGCGCCCGCGCGATCCCGAGGTGCTGAGGAAGCACGCGGCCGAGTTCAAGCCGCTCAAGACCTTCAGCGTCGAACAGGTCTTCGGCAGCTGGGCGAACGCGCAGAAGACCCACTTCGCGGACGGCGGGACCTTCGACCAGATCATCGTCGACCGGAAGTGACGTGAGGCGTTGACGCGCCCGGCGCGCGCAGCCGGGGCGGGAAGCGGCGGCCCGGAACCGGGGCCGCCGTTTTTTTATCGAAACGGCGTCCGAGCCCACCCCGGCCGGAGACAGCGAAAACACGCAGTCGTTTTCCCGCCCGGCCATGCTACCCTCGGCGCACCTTGGCCCAGCCCCGCCGCGCGATGCCCGACGATCCCGTTTCCTCCGCCCCCCGCGCGACGCGCGGCCGCAAGATCTGGTCCGGCACGCGCTTCGTGACCGCGCACGGCATGGCGGCGCCGGGCTGGCGCGATCTCTACTACTGGGCGCTCAAGGTCAGCTGGCCGGTGTTCTTCGCCGCGCTCGCCGTGCTGTTCCTCGTCAACAACACGGTGTTCGCGGGCCTGTACCTGCTCGGCCATGCGCCGATCGCGAACCAGTCGCCGCCCGGCTTCGCGGGTGCGTTCTTCTTCAGCGTCGAGACGCTCGCGACCGTCGGCTACGGCGACATGCATCCGCAGACCTACTACGCACACCTGATCGCGACGCTCGAGATCTTCGTCGGGATGTCGGGCATCGCGTTGTCGACCGGGCTCGTGTTCGCGCGCTTCGCGCGGCCGCGCGCGAAGATCCTGTTCGCGCGTCACGTGGTGGTGCGCATGCTCAACGGCCGCATGACCTTGATGATGCGCGTCGCGAACGCGCGCCAGAACGTGATCGCGGAGGCGCGCGCGAAGCTGCGCCTGATGCGCAAGGAAGGCTCGCCCGAGGGCTTCGGGATGCTCAAGATCCACGACCTGAAGCTGGTGCGCCACGAGCATCCGATCTTCCTGCTCGGCTGGAGCCTGATGCACGTGATCGACGAGACGAGCCCGCTGCACGGCGCGACGCCCGAATCGCTCGCGACGGGCGCCGCGCTCCTGATGCTGATGATCGAGGGCTCGGACGAGACCACGGCGCAGGTGATGCAGGCGCGCCATGCGTGGGAGCACGACGCGATCCGCTGGAATCATCGCTATGTCGACCTGATGAGCGAGGTCGACGGCATGACGCACATCGACTACAGCCGCTTCAACGACGTCGTGCCGGTGGAGCCGCCCGCCGGGCCCGATCTCAGCCGGGCATGAGGCGCGCCAGCTCGCGCGCCTCGACGGCGCACGCGCGCCGGTAGCCGTCGCGCGCGTGCGCGCGGTCCACGTACGCGCCGTATCGTCCCTCGCGCGGCAGCAGGCCGGCGGAGAGGGCGATCTCCAGGGTGTTCACGAGCAGGATGTCGGCGGCGCTGAAGCGCTCGCCGAGCAGCCAGGGTTGCCCGTCGAGCGTGGCGTCGAGCGCCTGCTGCACGCGTTCGAGACTGCCCCAGCCGAACGCGGCGGGATTGCCGGCCGCGCCGGTGAATTTTTCCGCCATCGCGGGTTCGAGGCAGGCGGGCGTGAAGTTCATCCACTGCAGGAACCGTCCGCGCAGCGGATCGTCGAGCGGCACGCCGAGGCCGGCGGCGGGATAGCGGTCCGCGAGGTACAGCAGCACCGCGCCCGATTCGCCGAACGGCATGCCGCCGTCCTCGAGCGCCGGCAGCTTCGCCATCGGATTCACGCGGTGGAACGCGTCGCCGTCCTGCTCGTGCGCGCGGATGTTGACGGGCACCAGCTCGTAGGCCGCACCGATCTCCTCGAGCATCCACAGCGCGCGGAACGCGCGGGTCTTGGGCCAGTAATACAGTTTCATCGCACAGTCTCCTCACCGGTTCCCGCCACTCTAGCGTGATGCCCGCCGCCGCGCGAGCGCGCGCCGGATATTGCGCCGCAGCATCGCGCGCCCGGCGCGACCCGCGCACCGCGCCGGCAGATCTCACTCAAATCGGTCGAAAAGCGTCGACAGTTTTTCTCCGGACGTCTGCGCGCGATCAAGATAAGAAAAAAATTTCTCCGATTGGCGCGAAAAAATAGAGTCCATTCGTCGGCGTGCCGAAATCCATCGATTTCGCTTTTCGACCGACGATCGCGCACGAGACGCGAACCGCATAATCAGGAGACAAGCCCCCTATGAACGCCCGCCTGCCGATCGACGGCGCCCCGCCCCTGTCCGACTACCGGCTCACCGACAACCTGTCCGCGACGCGCGGCCGGATCTTCCTGACCGGCACGCAGGCGCTGGTGCGGCTCCTGCTGATGCAGCGCGCGCTCGACGCGGCGCAGGGGCGCAACACGGCGGGCTTCGTCAGCGGCTATCGCGGCTCGCCGCTCGGCATGGTCGATCAGCAGCTGTGGAAAGCGAAGAAGCTGCTCGACCAGGGCGGCGTGCGTTTCCTGCCGGCGATCAACGAGGAGCTGGGCGGCACGGCGGTGCTCGGCACGCAGCGCGTCGAGGCCGATCCGGAGCGCACCGTCGAGGGCGTGTTCGCGATGTGGTACGGCAAGGGGCCGGGCGTCGATCGAGCGGCCGACGCGCTCAAGCACGGCCACGCGTTCGGCGCGTCGCCGCACGGCGGCGTGCTGGTGGTGGCGGGCGACGATCACGGCTGCGTGTCGTCGTCGATGCCGCATCAGAGCGATTTCACGATGATGGCGTGGCACATGCCGGTCGTGAACCCGTCGAACCTCGCCGACATGCTCGAATTCGGCCTGTACGGCTGGGCGCTGTCGCGCTTCTCGGGCGCATGGGTGGGCTACAAGGCGATCTCGGAGACGGTCGAATCCGGCTCGACCGTCGACCTCGACGCGCTGCAGCTCGAG
The DNA here is from genome assembly GCF_058803765.1 of Burkholderia sp. GW821-FHT14F03. Classification (NCBI taxonomy): domain Bacteria; kingdom Pseudomonadati; phylum Pseudomonadota; class Betaproteobacteria; order Burkholderiales; family Burkholderiaceae; genus Burkholderia; species Burkholderia sp. GW821-FHT14F03. The sequence continues at coordinate 106,714 of NZ_JBXAPG010000021.1, read as the reverse complement.
TGGCCCGCGCCGGAAGGCTATACGCCGCCGCCGGGCGGCCTGCACAACCGCTGGCCCGATCTGCCGAGCCTCGCGATCGAGGCGCGGCTCGCCGCGAAGCTCGATGCGGTGCGCCATTTCTCGCGGGTCCACAGCATCGACAAGTGGATCGCGAAGAGCGCGCACGCGAACGTCGGCATCGTCACCTGCGGCAAGGCGCACCTGGACCTGATGGAAGCGCTGCGCCGCCTCGACCTGACCGCCGCGGACCTCGACGCGGCCGGGGTGCGGATCTACAAGGTCGGCCTGTCGTTCCCGCTCGAGATGTCGCGCATCGATGCGTTCGTCGACGGCCTGTCGGAAGTGCTCGTGATCGAGGAGAAGGGGCCCGTCATCGAGCAGCAGATCAAGGACTACCTGTACAACCGCGCCGCCGATGCGCGTCCGCGCGTGCTCGGCAAGCACGACGCGGCGGGCGCGCCGCTGCTGTCCGAGCTGGGCGAGCTGCGCCCGTCGCGGATCCTGCCGGTGTTCGCCGACTGGCTCGCGCGCCACAAGCCGGCGTTCGACCGCCGCGCGCGCGTGGTCGATCTGGTCGCGCCGAGCATCCTGTCGAACGAGGCGGACGCGGTGCGGCGCACCCCGTACTTCTGCTCGGGCTGCCCGCACAACACGTCCACCAAGGTGCCCGAGGGCTCGATCGCGCAGGCGGGGATCGGCTGTCACTTCATGGCCTCGTGGATGGAGCGCGACACGACGGGCCTGATCCAGATGGGCGGCGAGGGCGTCGACTGGGCCGCGCACGCGATGTTCACGAACACGCGCCACGTGTTCCAGAACCTCGGCGACGGCACCTATTTCCATTCGGGCATCCTCGCGATTCGCCAGGCGGTCGCGGCGCGCGCGAACATCACCTACAAGATCCTCTACAACGACGCGGTCGCGATGACCGGCGGCCAGCCGGTCGACGGCAGCATCTCGGTGCCGCAGATCGCGCGGCAGGTCGAGGCAGAAGGCGTGTCGCGCTTCGTCGTGGTGTCGGACGAGCCGCAGAAGTACGACGGCCATCACGGTCTGTTCCCGAAGGGCACGACCTTCCATCACCGCAGCGAACTCGACACGGTGCAGCGCGAGCTGCGCGACACGGCGGGCGTGACGGTGCTGATCTACGACCAGACCTGCGCGGCCGAGAAGCGCCGGCGCCGCAAGAAGGGCGAATTCCCCGACCCGGACAAGCGCCTGTTCATCAACGACGCCGTCTGCGAAGGCTGCGGCGATTGCGGCGTGCAGTCGAACTGCCTGTCGGTCGAGCCGCTCGAGACGCCGCTCGGCCGCAAGCGGCGCATCGACCAGTCGTCGTGCAACAAGGACTTCTCGTGCGTGAACGGCTTCTGCCCGAGCTTCGTCACGGTCGAGGGCGCGCAGCTCAAGAAGGCCGCGGGCGCGGCGTTCGACGAAGCGGCGCTCGCCGCGCGCGTCGAGGCGCTGCCGCGCCCGGCCACGCATCTCGATGCGGCGCCGTACGACATGCTCGTGACGGGCGTCGGCGGCACCGGGGTGGTCACGGTGGGCGCGTTGATCAGCATGGCCGCGCACCTCGAAGGCAAGAGCGCCTCGGTGCTCGATTTCATGGGCTTCGCGCAGAAGGGCGGCTCGGTGCTGTCGTTCGTGCGGATCGCCGCGCGCGACGAGTGGCTGAACCAGGTGCGGATCGACACCCAGCAGGCCGACGTGCTGCTGGCCTGCGACATGGTGGTCGGCGCGAGCGGCGATGCGCTGCAGACGGTGCGGCACGGCCGCACGCGGATCGTCGTCAACACGCATGCGATCCCGAATGCGGCCTTCGTGCAGAACCCGGACGCGAGCCTGCACGCGGACGCGCTGCTGCAGAAGATGCACCACGCGGCGGGCGACGGCTACCTGTCGAGCTGCGACGCGCAGGCGCTCGCGGGCCGCTTCCTCGGCGACACGATCGGCGCGAACATCCTGATGCTCGGCTTCGCGTGGCAGCTCGGGCTCGTGCCCGTGTCGCACGCGGCGCTGATGCGCGCGATCGAGCTGAACAACGTCGCGGTGCCGATGAACCGGCTCGCGTTCTCGGTGGGCCGGATGGCGGCCGCCGATCCGGCCGGGCTCGAGGCGCTGTGGCAGGCGCGTCACGCGGCGTCCGCGATCGTCGCGGCCGCGCCCGTGACGCTCGACGCGCTGATCGCCGACCGCGAGGCGCGGCTGGTCGAGTACGGCGGCGCCCGCTATGCCGCCCGTTATCGGGCGCTGGTCGACCAGGCGCGCGCGCGCGGCGACGAGCGCGTGACGCGCGCGGTCGCGACCACCTTCCACCGCCTGCTCGCGGTGAAGGATGAATACGAGGTCGCGCGGCTGTATGCGGACGACGCGTTCCGCAGCGCGCTCGAAGCGCAGTTCGAGGGCGTCGCGGGGCGCGACTTCCGCATCCGGTTCAACCTCGCGCCGCCGACCACGGCGAAGCCGGGCAAGGGCGGCGCGGCGCCGCGCAAGCAGGTGTTCGGCCAGTGGCTGTGGCCGGTGCTGCGCACGCTCGCGCGCGTGCGCGGGCTGCGCGGCACCTGGCTCGATCCGTTCGGCCGGACCGTCGAGCGGCGCATGGAGCGCGCGCTGGCCGACGACTACGAGACGACGCTGCGCGCGGCGCTCGCGATCCTGACGCCGGACAATGCCGCGCAGGTCGCGCAGCTGGCCGAGCTGCACGCGAAGGTGCGCGGCTACGGCCACGTGAAGCTCGCGAATCTCGCCGGCGTGAAGCGCGCGGAGCGCGAACTGGCCGCGCGGCTGTCGCTGTCCGCCTCGACCGGCGCGGCCGTGCAGCACGCGCTCGACGAGATGAAGGGCGCGGGCGCGCTGCGCGGGATTCCGGTGGTGGTGGCGAAGTAAGCCGCCGATCGTCCGCGAGGGCCGGCGGGCGCGAGCCCGGCCGGCCTTTTTTGTCGGCGCGCGACGCGGCGGCGCGGGCTGCTTGCTATAGTGGCGATCGCGCGGCGACGGGCCCGTCAGCCGGATCGAGAGCCGGCAGGGCGCCGCGCGCGAAACACGGGGCGGCCGCGCGACAGGCGGGCCGCCACCATACCAACTGCTGCCGGGCATTCGCGGCCCGGCCATTCGAGGGGGCGCAAGCCGATGAAGACAGGGATCATCAAATGGGTGGGAGTCGCGGCGTTCGCCGCGCTGGCGACGGGCGGCGCGATGGCGGCGCCGACGCCGACGGACGGCGTGCCGAAGATCATCATCGACAGCGACTACAACACGATGAGCGACGACGGGCAGCTCGGCGTGATGGCCGCGCAGCTGCAGGCCGAGGGCAAGCTCAAGGTGATGGGCATCACGGTCGTGTCGGGCAACCAATGGCTCAAGCAGGGCGTGGCCGATGCGCTGAAATCGGTCGAGCGGCTCGGCGCGGGCAGCCAGATCGGCATCTACAGCGGCGCGAACTACGCGTTCGATCACAACTACGCGACCATCAAGCGCGAACTGGCGGCGGGCGCGGGCGGCGACGGCTACCTGGGCGCGTGGGATTCGCCCGAGCCGCGCCATGCGTCGGACCTGAAGGCGCCGCCCGACGGCTTCGCGAAGCGCACCTACGTGCAGCGCGAGCATGCGGTCGACTTCATCATCCGCACGGTCAAGGCGAATCCGCACGAGATCACGGTGCTCGCGGTCGGTCCGCTGACCAATCTCGCGCTCGCGGCGAAGCGCGACCCGTCGATCGTGCCGCTGATCAAGCAGATCATCTACATGGGCGGCGCGGTGCACGTGGCGGGCAACACGACGAAGGCGGCCGAGTTCAACTGGTGGTTCGATCCGGACGCGGCGCGCGAGGTGGTGCGCCTGCCGATCCCGCAGGTGGTGGTGCCGCTCGACGTCACCGACACGGTGTTCCTGACCAAGCCGATCTATGACCGCATCGCGCACCCGGCGCACCCGACTGCGGTCACCGAGGTCTATCGCCAGATGAACGGCTATGGCTTCACCGGCAAGGACGGCTTCGAGAACAACCCGAACTACACGCAGAACATCTGGGACACGCTGACGATCGCGTACCTGCTCGATCCGAGCTACGCGACGGAGGTGTCGGAGGAATACCTCGACGTGGTCGCGAAGCCGGGCCGCCCCGACAACGGTCGGTCGATCGGCTATGCGCGGCAGCCCGAGGGCGCCGCGCTGCAGAAGGTGAAGATCGTGAAGCAGTTCGACAGCAAGCGCTTCTTCGAGCTGTACGTGGATCTGCTGACGCGTCCGGTGCCGGTCAGGCTCGCGCAGTGAGGCGGGCGGGCTGACGCGCCCGGCGCATGCATGAAGAAAGCGGGCCGCCGGCCCGCTTTTGTTTTTGCCGGCGACGCGAGGCCGGGTGGAGCTTCAACGGCTGCGCGGCCGGGAGGCGCGGGCCGGCGGGGCGGTCAAGCGTCGCGCGAGCGTGTCGAGCGCGGCGCTGTGATAGAGGTCCAGGCATTTGAGGAAATCGAATCGCAAGCCCGGGGCCTCGGCTTCCGCGAGCGGATTGCGGTAGTCGCGGGCGAGATAGGCGTCGACCAGCGCGCGGATCGTATCGGGCGCGCGCTCCATGTCGTAGTGGGACCATTCCTGCAGGGCGCTGACGCTGCTGCCCGCGTCGCGCGCCGCGAGCGGCGCCTGCCGGTATGCGTCGGCGACGCAGGTGGCGAGCACCATGTCCTTGAAGTTTTGCCGATCGGAACGGGAGTGGGCTTGTGGGGAGGTCGTATTATTTGCCGCTTGAGTACCCGACGTCGTGAGGGTCGCAATTGCAAGCAGGGTTGCAATGATCTTAAGCCGCTTCGTCACGACAGGCTCCAAAAATTGGCACGTGTGGTTCGATAGGTCGATTCACGTTGATTAAAGTAGCATTGGTCATAGCAATTGCAACCGTTCCACAAAGCTGCGTGGCCGTTCGCAGTCGACCACCCCGACACCTCAAATAGAACCACTCCTTTCTTGTTGGCAAGTGTGCCGCCGCCAGCCGGTGGAAACGGGACGACTTCGGGTGGGCCCCATCGTTGCCTCAGAAACTCGATGAGATCTTTGACACGATAGAAATGCCACTTCTCATCCGCTCCCGAAACGGTTCTTCTTGGGAGGCGCGGTACGATCACGCCCGATTGATTCAGGACATAGCTCATTCTGACCGCGCACGTATTTACCCATCGTTGCTGCGGATCCGGGTTGGTTATGTTCCGCGCAACGGTACCGCCAATTATCTTGGCGATAGTTGCTCCGGTTGTTGCAGGTTCGTAGATTCGCATCGCGGCGGCCCAAGCGGTGGCGAAGGAAGGGCGTGTCATGGCGTTCCGCACTCAAGTTGATCAGTTGGCAGGAACGTCATGATCCAGACACGGATGCCAGGCGGCTATGGGACGACGCTGCAATCTCCGTCCCTCACCCGCCGACCAAACCCTTCTTCCGCGTCGACAGCGCGCTTTCCGACAGGTCGATCTCGCGCATCAGCTTCGCGAGCGTCTCGTCGTTGATCTTCTGTTCCCCGCGCAGCCGGTACAGCACCGCGCGCTCGGCGCGAATGCCCGCGATCCGCATCTGCAACTCCATCTTCTCCGCCTGCTTCGCCTCGGCGAGCGGCTCGCTCTCGCCGACGAGCCCCGCGAGCCGGCGCCGGTACTGGTCCATCACGCGCGCCGTGACTTCCGTGCAGCGCGCGGCGGCGGCTTCGTCCAGCTCGACGGCGAGCGCGTCGTGGGTCGAGTCGACCGCGCGGATCGCGGCCTGGGCGGCCGCCGAGCGCGCGGCGCGCTCTTCCTCCGCATGCGGGTTGTGGCTGGAGCGGACCCCGCGCAGCAGCAGCGGCAGGCCGGCCACGGCGATGCACAGCGAGCCGAGGATCACGCCCGAGGCGATGAAGATCGCGGTGTCGCGGCCGGCGAGCGGCGCGCCGTTGTCGAGCGCGACCGGAATCGACAGCACGCCCGCGAGCGTGATCGCGCCGCGCACGCCGCCGACCGTCATCACCGCGATCGTGCGCAGCCCCGCCATGGTGCCGGCGAGCCCCCGCTTCGCGGCGCGCCGGCTCGCGATCCAGCGCAGCAGCCACACCCACGCGAAGCGGATCGCATAGAGCGCGGCCAGCATCGCCGCGACATAGCCGAGCATCGCGCCGACGAGCGCGTCGCTCGTGTGATGCGCGTCGACGAGCGCGCGGCCGATGATGTGAGGCAGCTGCAGCCCGAGCATGATGAACACCATGCCGTTGAACACGAACTCGATCATCGCCCAGGTGCTTTCCGCGCGGATCCGCGACGCCACCGTGCTGGTGCGCGAGAAGTTCGTGTAGTTCATCATCATCCCCGACGCGACCGCCGACAGGATCCCGGACAGGCCCAGATGCTCGGCGATCAGGTAGGCCGCGAACGGCACGAGCAGCGTCATCACGATGCCGGGCGCGGGGTCGCCTTCCTGCGACGAATTGAGGAAGCGCGTCGACAGCGCGCTGAACAGCCAGGACAGCAGCGCGCCCGTCGCGAGGCCGCCCGACGCGACGATCACGAAGCTGATCGACGCGTCGCGCAGCGAGAACACGCCGGTGAGCGCGGCGGCGATCGCGAACTTGAGCGCGACGAGGCCCGACGCGTCGTTCATCAGCGCCTCGCCTTCGAGGATGTGCATCAGCTGCGGCGGGATCCGGCCCTTGCCCGCGATGCCGGACAGCGCGACCGCGTCGGTCGGCGACAGCACGGCCGCGAGCGCGAACGCGATCGGCAGCGGCAGGCCGGGAATCAACCAATGCGCAAAATAGCCGACCGCGAGTACGGTCATGAAGACGAGGCCGAAGGCCAGCATCAGGATCGCGCGCCGCTGCAGGTACAGCTCCCGTTTCGGGATCCGCCAGCCGTCCGCGAACAGCAGCGGCGGGATGAACAGCAGCATGAAGATCTCGGGATCGAACGTGACGTGCAGGTTGAACGTCGGCCACGCGAGCAGCGCGCCGATCGCGATCTGCATGAGCGGCAGCGGCAGGCGCAGCGGCAGCACCCGGGTGATCATCCCGGACAGCGCGACGGCCAGCAGCAGGATCAGGACGGTAAAGACAATTTCCATTGAAACGTGCAGGTGGCAATACAGGAACGGTACGGAGTGTAACGTGCCCGCAAGGTGCGCGTCGTCCCGGCCCCGCGGCCGATTGCACCGGCTTGGTGCAAAAAAGCCCCGGCGGCAGGCATCCGGAATGAATCGGGCACCGAAATATCAGGCCGGCCGCGCGCGAGAGCGCGCACGGAGCTTGCTTGGTGGTGGTCACAACTAAATTGGATAACCGAGGATCCGTGATGAAAACCCGAGAGCCGAACCTACCGCCTGCCGATGAGAGCGTCATGAGGAGGCTGACATGACCATCGCCCAGCAGGAGCGCCCGATGAGCGCATCGCCGTACCACTTCGAGCCCGAGCTGGCCTCCGGCCTCGACCGCGTCGTGACCCGGCATCGCGAGCTGACGCTGACGAGCGTGTTCCAGCCGATCTTCAGCCTGTCGCACCAGCGCGCGGTCGGCTACGAGGCCTTGTTGCGCGCGCACGATCCGCTCGACCGGCCGGTGTCGCCGCTCGACGTGTTCGGCGAGGCCGCGCGCCACGGCGAGCTGATGCAGGTCGACCGCCTCGCGCAGGCGCTGCACCTCGAAAACTTCGCACTGCTCGGCGCCGGGCGCGAGTGGCTGTTCCTCAACGTGAATCCGTGCGCGCTCACCGATCCGTTCCAGGCGGCGGCGCTGCTCGCGAACCTGACGCGGCTCGGCGTGCCGCCCCGGCGCGTCGTGCTGGAGGTGCTCGAACAGCGCGCCGACGATCTGGAAAAGCTGGCCGAGGCGGTGCGCGCGTTTCGCGAGCAGGGCTTCCTGATCGCGCTCGACGATTTCGGCGCGGGGCATTCGAACCTGGAGCGGATCTGGCAGCTGAATCCGGACATCGTCAAGCTGGACCGCATCATGCTGTCGCAGGCGCAGCACCGCACCGGTCTCACGGCGATCCTGCACGGGCTCGTGACGCTGCTGCACGAGGCGGGCAAGCTGGTGCTGATCGAGGGCATCGAGACCGAACACGAGGCGCAGATCGCGCTGTCGTGCGGGACCGATTTCGTGCAGGGCTATTTCTTCGGCCGGCCCGCCCCGGGCCTGCCGGACAGCGTGGCGGCGTCCACCTGCATCGCGGAACTGACGGAGCGCCATCGCAGCCGGACCGATGCGCGCGAGCGGCGCGACGCGCAGCGGCTCGCGCCCTACCTGCGCGCGTTCGAGCGCGCGGTCGACCGGCTCGTGGGCGGCGAACCGCTCGACGAGGTGTGCTGGAATTTCCTCGCGCTCGATCATGCGGCGCGCTGCTTCCTGCTCGATGCGAACGGGCGGCAGACGGGCCGCAACGTGGTGCTGCGCGCCGATCGCGCGGCGCCCGAATCGCGCTTCACGCCGCTCGCCGACGCGCAGGGGGCGAACTGGCTGCGCCGGCCGTATTTCCGCGCGGCGATCGCGGAGCCGGGGCGCGTGCATGCGACCCGGCCGTATCTGTCGATCAACGAGGCGCTGCCGTGCGTGACCTTGTCGGCCGCGCTGCGGGTCGGCGATGCGCAGTGCGTGCTGTGCGCGGACATCGATTGGCTCGACGAGGACGCGGCGGCGGGCGACTAGGCGGCGCGGGCAAGGGCCGCGGTGCGCGCGCCGCCGGCCCGCCTTCTTTCTCCGCGTCGGTGCGCCGCGCGGGTCATGGCGCGGCGCGCGCTTCCCCCGGATGGGTCGGGCGACTCGGGCGGCTCGCTTCGTCCGCCGCCCGTCCGCGCGGTTGATTTTTCCGCAACGCGGGCCGAGAATGGGCGCGAACTTCACGGGGCGCGTATGGAGAGACTAGGCGCCGCGCGCCGCCGGATCGATCCCAGGACGCACAACAACACCATGAAAAGACCCGTCTCCCTGAGCATCCTCGGCTGGTTCATCGTCGTCACCAATGCGATCGCGCTGCTGGTGTGGCCGTGGACCCTGCACAATCCGAGCGCGCAGGCTGTGTTCGCGCGCTCGATGATGCCGCTGCCGGTCATGCTCGCGGTCTCCATCGCCTCCCAGGCGCTGTGCCTCGTCGCGGGCGTCGGCATCCTGAAGGGGCGCGCGTGGGCGCGCACGCTCTACACCGTCATCACGCTGGCGACGCTCGCCTTCTCGCTCGTCACCTCGCCGTTCAAGATCATGTTGCTGCCGGGCGCGGTGCTGGCCGCCCTGTTCCTCTACCTGCTGTATCGTCCGGCCGCCACCGCCTACTTCGTGCGGGACGCACGATGAACTTCGTGCGCAACGCAATCGGCCTGCTGTGCGTCGGGATCGCGAGTCTCGTGCTGATGGTTGCCGAGATGGTGCTGATCTGGGCGCCCTCGGTGCCGCTCAAGCATCGCGGGGTGCTGGTCGCGCTCGTCTGCACGGCGCTCCTGTACCTGCTCGGCGCGTGGATCGCGCGCGTCACGCCGCGCATGCGGCCGGTCGGCATCGGCCTGCTCGTCACCTCGGCGATCACCCTGCTCGACGTGCTCACGCTGCTCGCGATGCGGCTGTCGCCGGAATTCCTCTCGCTGCTCGCCGCCGCGAACCACGGGATCGCGATCGAGGTGCCGGCGAGCGGGCTGATCCGCGGCGCGTGCCTCGCCGTGCTGCTCGGCTGGCTCGGCTGGTGGTTCGCCGCGCCCGGTGCACGCGCGGCGGGGCGCGAGCTGGCTGACTGACGAACCGCGGAACCGCGGAACCGCACGCGCGGGCGTCCCACGCCCGCCGCCGATCCTTCCGTTTTCATTTCCGGATACTTTCATTTGCCTTCACATTCGCGTCACATCGGCCCCTTATCGTCCTTTCGTTTTGAAAGACTCCATCAAGGAAGCCGAAAACATGAAGCGAACGAGACTGGCGGCGCTGCTCTGTGCAAGCGTCTTCGCGGCGACGGGCTGCGGTAGCGACGACGGGCCGACGAGCGCGGTGCCCCGCATCGACGACGGGGCGCAGGCGACCGCGGCGCGCAACGTGATCTTCTTCCTCGGCGACGGGATGGGGCTCACCACGCTGACCGCCGCGCGCATCTACGGGGTGGGCGAGGACGGCGAGCTGACGCTCGACACGCTGCCGGAAACCGCGTTCGTGAAGACCTATTCGAACGACGCGCAGGTGACCGACAGCGCGCCGTCGATGTCCGCCTACATGACGGGCGTGAAGACCAACAACGAAGTGATCGCCATGACGCCGGACACGAAGGCGATCGAGCCGACCAAGGATCTCACCGGCAACTGTGGCGCGAACAACGGCAAGGCCGCGCGCACGCTGCTCGAGATCGCGAAGGAGCGCGGCATGGGCACGGGCGTCGTCACCACCACGCGCGTCACCCACGCGACGCCCGCCGCGACCTATTCGCACGTGTGCCACCGCGACGCGGAGAACGACATCGCCGCGCAGCTCGTGCCGGGCGGCGCGGGCTACAACGCGGCGCTGCGCGACGGCGTCGACGTCGTGCTCGGCGGCGGCTCGCAGTTCTTCGTGCCGAAGGACGGCGGCGGCAAGCGCGTCGACGGGCGCAATCTCGTCGCCGAGTTCAAGGCGAAGGGCTACGCGGTCGCGCAGACCCGCGACGAGCTGCAGGCGGCCGACGCGACCAGGAGCGGCAAGCTGCTCGGCCTCTTCGCGTCGAGCCACATGAGCTACGACCTCGACCGCAATCCGGCCAAGGAGCCGAGCCTCGCCGACATGGCGACGCGCGCGCTCGACGTGCTGCAGAAGAACCAGAAGGGCTATTTCCTGATGGTCGAGGGCGGCCGGATCGATCACGCGCTGCACGACACCAATGCGAAGCGCGCGCTGCAGGACACGATCGCGTTCGACAACGCGATCCGCGCGACGCTCGACAAGGTGCGCAAGACCGATCCGAAGCTCGAGAACACGCTGATCGTGGTCACGGCCGACCACGACCACACGCTGGTGCTGAACGGCTATGCGGCGCGCACGGGCAAGACCGAGGCGGGCAAGCCGGGCGTGCTCGGCGTGCTGCGCAACTACCAGAACGGCGCGGTCGCGAAGGACGCGGACGGCGCGCCGTACACGATCATCGGCTTCGGCAACGGCGAGAACCGCGTGCAGGGCAGCCGCGCGGGCACCAACCTCAGCGACGCGGTGACGGGCGCGGACGACTATCGCCAGGAAGCGGTCGTGCGGATGGACAAGGGCGGCGAAACGCACGGCGGCACCGACGTGTTCCTCGGCGCGATCGGCAAGGGCGCGGAGCAATTCCACGGCGTGATCGAGAACAACAAGGTGTTCGAGCTGGTCCGCAGCGCGGTGCAGCTGTGAGCGCGGCCTTTCAGGGAACAGGGGAATACAGGATGTCGACTATCAAGCGCATCGCGGCGGCGACGCTGGCCGCGGCGGGTATCGCGGGCATGGGCTTCGGCCAGGCGGCGCAGGCCGCGGGCCAGGCGAAGAACGTGATCTTCTTTCTGGGCGACGGCATGGGGCCGACCACGGTCACCGCGAGCCGCATCTACAAGGTGGGCGAGGCGGGCCAGCTGACGATGGAGAAGCTCGCGCGCACGGCGCGCGTGAAGACCTTCTCGAACGACGCGCAGACGACCGACAGCGCGCCGTCGATGGCCGCGTACATGACCGGCGTGAAGATGAACAACGAGGTGCTGTCGATGTCGTCCGACACGCGCGCGGTGGCGCCGGGCGCCGATGCGAACGGCAACAAGACCGTCAACAACTGCGCGCCGGGCAACGGCCGCGCGGTGCCGACGCTGCTCGAACTCGCGAAGGCGCGCGGCAAGGCGGTCGGTGCGATCACGACCACCGAGCTGACCCACGCGACGCCGGCCGCGACCTACTCGCACATCTGCCATCGCGACGCGCAGTACGACATCGCCGCGCAGGCCGTGCCGGGCGGAGTGGGCTATAACGCGGCGCTGGGCGACGGCGTCGACGTGCTGATGGGCGGCGGCCGCAACCACTGGACGCCGTACGATGCCGCCAGCAACAAGCGCGGCCGCGCGGACGGGCGCAACCTGCTCGCCGAATTGCGCGCGAAGGGCTATGCGGTCGCGGCGACCAAGGACCAGCTCGCGCAGGTCAAGCAAGGCAAGCTGGTCGGGCTGTTCAGCACGACGAGCCACCTCGAATACGAACTGGACCGCGCCGCCGGCAAGGGCGAGGGGCCGACGCAGCCGAGCCTCGCGGAGATGACCTCGAAGGCGATCGACGTGCTCGCGCAGAATCCGAACGGCTATTTCCTGATGGTCGAGGGCGGCCGCATCGATCACGCGCTGCACGGCACCAACGCGAAGCGCGCGCTCGAGGACGCCGGCGCGTTCGACGAGGCGATCCGCGTCGCGCTGTCGAAGGTCGACCTGTCGAACACGCTGATCGTCGTGACGGCCGACCACGACCACACGATGACGATCAACGGCTACTCGAAGCGCGGCAATCCGATCCTCGACATCAGCCGCAGCTATCGCGACGGCCAGCCGAACAAGGACGCGGACGGCAACACCTACACGACGCTCGTGTTCGGCAACGGCGCGAACCGGCCGAACGTGCGCACGTCGGTCGATTCGGCGGTCGTGACGGACGAGGCCTACCTGCAGGAGGTCGGCGTGCGGGTCGGCGGGCCGGGATCGGAGACGCACGGCGGCGGCGACGTGATGCTGTTCGCGGACGGCGCCGATGCGAAGGCGTTCAAGGGCACGATCGACAACACGAAGGTGTTCGGTCTCGTGCGCTCGGCGTTCGGCTTCTGAGCGGGCGGCGATGAACGGAATCGGAATGCGGGCCCTCGCGGGCCTCGCGTGCGGCTGCGCGGCGGCGCTGGCCTGCGCCGCGCCCGCGCTCGACGCGGTGCTGCTGCACGAAAGCATGACGGTGGGCGCCGACGGCGTGACGCGCACCACCTCGTATCGCGAGCCGATGGTGCGGCGCGAGGGACATGTGTGGGTCGAGCGCGTGAAGCCCGGCGCGGGCGGCGAGGCGGAACACGGGCACGCGCATGAACAGGCCCGGGCTCATGCGTCGGACGCGGCGTCGACGGGCGTGCGGCCCGTCGCGGCGGAGGCGCACGCCGGCCACAAGCACTTCGACTTCGCGTCGGCGGCGCGTCATGTGACCCATGACGGCCGGCGCGCGCGGATCGAGTACGTGAGCGCCGCCGAGCGGACCGTCGTCGATGTGCCGCCTGCCGAATACGAGACCACCGGCTTCGACGGTTCGTGGGACAACGCGTACTACCTGACGCCGCCCGCGCGCCTGAAGCCGCTCGCGGCGAGCGCGAAGCCGGGCCGCGCGCCGGGCACGCGCTGGTACGAGCAGAAGGTCGCGACGGCCGGCGCGCAGGGGCTGAACCGGATCCTGTGGAGCGAGACGCTGCAGGCGCCGCTCGCGATCGAATACCGGAGCGCGGACGGCCGCGTCACGCGCAAGCTCACGCTGACGCCGGTCGCGCGCGCCGCGACGTCGCCGTGGGCTCAGTTGCAAGGGTACGCGCGCAAGGAATACGCGGACTTCCTCGACTGATCGGACGCGGCGGGTCGGGTAGGATGCAGGCTGATCCCACCCGACGACGAGCCCGCCGATGCCTGCCTCCTCCCTGCTCCTCGAAGTGATCGCCACCACGGTCGGCGACGCCCGCACCGCCGCCCGCGCGGGCGCGGACCGGCTCGAACTCGTGACGGCGATCGGCGAGGGCGGCCTGACGCCGAGCGTCGGGCTGATCGAAACCGTGGTGGCCGCGGTGCCGATCCCGGTCAACGTGATCGTGCGACCGCACAGCCGCTCGTTTCACTACGACGCCGACGATCTCGCGACGATCGCGCGCGACGTGCGCGCGGCGGTCGCGGCCGGCGCGCACGGCATCGTGTTCGGCATGCTCGACGCACACGGCGAGGTCGACGTGAACGCGCTGCAGCGCGTCGCCGACGCGGCGGACGGCCGCCCGCTGACCTTCCATCGCGCGTTCGATGTCGCGCGCGATCTCAACGCGGCGTTCGAGGTGCTGCTGCGCGTGCCGGCGGTGACGTCGGTGCTGACCTCGGGCGGCCATCCTTCGGCGCTGGACGGCCGCGACGTGATCGCGCGGATGGTGCGGCGCGCGGCGGGTACGTCGTGCACGGTGCTCGCGGGCGCGGGGCTGACGGTGGCGGCAGTCGGGGAATTCGCGCGTGCGACCGGCGTGCGCGCGGTGCATTTCGGCTCGGGCGTGCGCGAGCGCGGCGAGGTGCTCGCGCCCGTCGACGCGCGCCAGGTGGCGAAGGCGCGCGCCGCGTTGGACGCGGCGGCGTAGCGGTTCAGCCGGGGGCCGGCGCGCGCGGCCCCGACCCGCATGCGCGGGGTGAGCCGCCGCGCAAGGGCGAAGCGGCCGGGGCCCGCGCGAAAACACATGAAGCCGGTGTCCGGCCGGTCGGCGTTGCGATCCGCGTCGGGCGTGACGATGCGACGTTTGAAGCGGAAGCGGAGGCGGGAGAGGCCGGTCGTATGCCTCGACGCGGTCGAAGACGGCTTGCCCGATGTCGAGCGCGGCCGATGAGGCGCGGGATTCCGGCACGGCTCGTCGCGGGCCGCGCAGGCCGGTTCGCGACGATGCAGGCCCCGCGTCGGGCCTATCGGCCCGGCCCTGACGACTGCCGCGCAACGCGGAGCGGGGCCTGCGCCGCCGAGCCGCCCCGCCAGGCGGCCCGGACCGCGCGATCAGTCGATCGGTTGATCAGTTCGCCGCGCCGTGCGCGCAGGACTGCGCGGTTTCCTTCGGCATCTGCTGCGCGACTTCCGTGCGCATCCCGAGCCGCGCGAGCAGTTGCCGGTCGGCTTCCGCCTGCGGATTGCCGGTGGTCAGCAGCTGGTCGCCGTAGAACATCGAGTTCGCGCCCGCGAGGAAGCACAGCGACTGCATCGCGTCGTCGAGCTGCTCGCGGCCGGCCGACAGGCGCACCATCGCCTTCGGCATCGTGATGCGCGCGACCGCGATCGTGCGCACGAACTCGAACGGGTCGAGCGCCGCGGTGCCTTCGAGCGGCGTGCCATCGATCGCCACCAGGTTGTTGATCGGCACCGATTCCGGATACGGGTTCAGGTTCGCGAGCTGGGTGATCAGGCCCGCGCGCTCGCGGCGCGATTCGCCCATGCCGATGATGCCGCCGCAGCACACGTTGATGCCGGCGTCGCGCACGCGGTCGAGCGTGTCGAGGCGGTCCTGGTAGGTGCGCGTCGAGATCACCTGGCCGTAGAACTCGGGCGAGGTGTCGAGGTTGTGGTTGTAGTAGTCGAGGCCCGCTTCCGACAGCGCCTGCGCCTGATGCGCCTCCAGCATGCCGAGCGTCACGCAGGTCTCCATGCCCATCTCCTTCACGCCGCGGATCATGTCCTTGATCGGCTCGAGATGGCGGTCCTTCGGATTGCGCCAGGCCGCGCCCATGCAGAAGCGGGTCGCGCCGTTGTCCTTCGCGACGCGCGCGGCGGTGAGCACCGCGTCGACGTCCATCAGCTTCTCGGCCTTGAGGCCCGTCTCGTGGTGCGACGATTGCGAGCAGTAGCCGCAGTCTTCCTCGCAGCCGCCGGTCTTGATCGACAGCAGCGTCGACAGCTGGATCGCGTTCGCGTCGAAGTGCGCGCGATGCGCCTGCTGCGCGCGGAACATCAGGTCGTTGAACGGCAGCTCGTACAGCGCGAGCACGTCGGCCACGCGCCAGCGCGGGGCGGCGGGAGCGGCCACCGGCACGGCGGCGGGCGTCGGGGAGGTGGTCTGGGCTTCGGTCATGTCGTTTCCTGGTTGTGTCGTGGGAACGTGGAAGGGGCAATCAGGACGCGCCGCGCGCGGCGCGCAGCGTGTCCAGCAAGCGGGGAATATCGAGCGCGTGCGACGCACGCGCGGGATCGGGCGGGCTCTGGTGCGCGATGCTGCCGACGAGCGGCGCGCGATGCTCGCGTTCGAGCCACAGGCGCAGCGTGTCGAGGTTCTCGTCGGCATAGCCCATCGCCGGGTCGATGCGGTTCGCGACCCAGCCGGCGAGGGTCAGGCCGCGCGCGGCGATCGCGTCGGCGGTGAGCAGCGCATGGTTGATGCAGCCGAGCCGCATGCCGACCACGAGCACCACCGGCAGGCCGAGCGCGACCGCGAGGTCGGCGGTGTCGCGGGTCGTGTCGAGCGGCACGCGGAACCCGCCGACACCCTCGACCACCACGATGTCGGCCGCCTCGCACGCGCGCTGGTGCGCGGCGACGATCGTGCCGATGTCGAGCGTCACGCGCTCCTCGGCGGCGACGATGTGCGGCGCGGCGGGTGCTTTCAGCAGGAACGGCGTGCGGATCGCGGGCGGCAGCGCGACGTTCGCGGCGGCGTCGAGCTGGTCCGCGTCCTCGTTGCGCCAGACCCCGTCGCGCTCGTAGGCGCCCGCCGCGATCGGCTTCATCGCGGCGGCGCGCAGCCCGTGGCGCGCGAAGCCGTGCAGCAGGGCGGCGCTGACGAAGGTCTTGCCGATCTCGGTGTCGGTGCCGGTGACGAACAGCGAAAGCGGGGCGGTCATGCGGCGCGCGCCTCCCGCGCGGCGGCCGCGTCGCCCGCATGCGCGAGCGCGGCGTCGAGGCGCGCGAGATCGTCGAACGAATGCGCGGCCGACAGCGAGACGCGCAGCCGCGAGGTGCCGGCGGGCACCGTCGGCGGCCGGATCGCGGGCACCCACAGGCCATGTTCGTCGAGCGCGGCCATCGCGGCGAGCGTCGTCTCGTTGTCGCCGATCACGAGCGGCTGCACCGCCGTGTGCGAGTCGGGCGCATGCCAGCGGGTGCGGCGCAGGATCGCGCGGGTGCGCTCGATCAGCTGGCCGAGGTGCGCGCGGCGCGCGTCGCCTTCGGCGCCGCCGATCAGTTCGAGGCTCGCGGATACCGCGTGCGCGACCGACGGCGGCGCGGCCGTCGTGAAGATGTAGCTGCGCGCACGCTGGACCAGCCATTCGATGACGGTCTCGTGCGCGACGACGAAGGCGCCCGCGACGCCCGCCGCCTTGCCGAGCGTGCCGACGTAGACGAGGTTCGGCGAGCGCAGCGCCTGCGCGGCGAGCGCGCCGCGCCCCTGCGGGCCGAGCACGCCGAAGCCGTGCGCATCGTCGGTGACGAGCCAGGCGTTGTGCGCTTCCGCGAGCGCGACGAGGCGCGCGAGGGGCGCGACGTCGCCGTCCATGCTGAACACCGTGTCGGTGACGATCAGCTTGGTGTCGGCGTCGGAGGCGGCGAGCAGCGCGGCGAGCGCGTCGGTGTCGCGGTGCGGATAGATCTGCACGGTCGCGCGCGACAGCCGTGCGCCGTCGATCAGCGACGCATGGTTCAGCGCGTCGGAGAAGATCGTCGCGCCGCGTCCGGCGAGCGCGGTCAAGGCGGCGAGGTTCGCCATGTAGCCGGTGCTGAAGTACAGCGCGCGCGGCGCGTCGCAGAAGCCGCCCGCGAACGCGGCCAGCTCGTCCTCGAGCCGCGCGTGCGCGCGCGAGTGTCCGCCGAGCAGGTGCGAGCCGCCGCTGCCGGAGCCGTAGCGGCGCGCGCCTTCGGCGAACGCGTCGACGAGCCGGGGATGCGCGGCGAGGCCGAGGTAGTCGTTGCTCGCGAAACCGATGATCGTCCGCCCGTCGACCGTCATGTGCGCGTCGCACGCGGTGTCGGCGATGCGGCGCAGGCGGCGCAGGCCGTCGGCGTCGAGGGCGGCGAGGCCGCGGGCGAGCGTGTCGAGCAGGGGATGGGTCATGCGGCGGCTCCTTCGAGCGTGGCGTCGAGCGTGTCGAGCGTGCGCGCGGCGAGCCACGCGAGCTCGTCGTCGTCGAGGATGTACGGCGGCATCAGATAGACCGTGGTGCCGAGCGGGCGCAGCAGGGCTTCGCGCGCGAGCGCATGCTCGAAGAAGCGGCGCGGGAACGTGCGCGCGGCCTCGCCGTCGAGCGCGACGTCGAACGCGAAGATCGTGCCGCGCTCGCGCAGGTGCCGCACGCGCGGATGCGCGGCGAGCGGCCGGAGCGCCTCGCGCAGGCGCGCCGACTTGCGCGCGTTGGCGGCGAGCACGTCGTCGCTCGCGAACAGGTCGAGCGTCGCGAGCGCCGCGCGGCACGCGAGCGGATTGCCCGTGTACGAGTGCGAATGCAGGAAGCCGCGCGCGGTGTCGTCGTCGTAGAACGCCGCGAAGATGGCGTCGCGCGACAGCACGATCGACAGCGGCAGGTAGCCGCCCGTGATGCCCTTCGACAGGCACAGCAGGTCGGGCCACACGCCTGCCTGCTCGCAGGCGAAGAAGGTGCCGCTGCGGCCGCAGCCGACGGCGATCTCGTCGGCGATCAGGTGCACCTCGTGCGCGTCGCACAGCGCGCGCAGCCCGCGCACGTAGGACGGATCGTGCATCGCCATGCCGGCCGCGCACTGCACGAGCGGCTCGATGATCAGCGCGGCGATCCGGTCGCCGCGCTCGTTGAACAGCCGCTCGACATCGGCGAGCGCGCGCGCGGCGACGTCGGCCGCGCTTTCGCCCGGCTGCGCGAGGCGCGCGTCGGGCGATGCGACCACGTGCGCGGCGCGGATCAGCGGATCGTACGCATCCCTGAAGAGCGGCACGTCGGTGACGCCGAGCGCGCCGACCGTCTCGCCGTGATAGCCGTTCGCGACGCAGGCGAATTCGCGCTTCGCGTCCCGACCGCGATTGCGCCAGGTGTGGAAGCTCATCTTCAGCGCGATCTCGACGGCGGACGCGCCGTCGGATGCGAAGAACGCATGGCCGAGCGTGTGCTGCGTGAGCGCCGAGAGCCGCTCCGCGAGTTCGATGGCGGGCTCGTGCGTGCAGCCCGCGAGCATCGCGTGTTCGAGCGTGTCGAGCTGGTCCTTGAGCGCCGCGTTGATGCGCGGGTTCGCATGGCCGAACAGGTTCACCCACCATGAGCTGATCGCGTCGAGATAGCGCCGGCCGGCGCGATCGTACAGCCACGGGCCGTGGCCGCGCGCGACGGGAACGAGCGGCAGCCGCTCGTGGTGCTTCATCTGGGTGCAGGGATGCCAGACCGCGCGCAGGCTGCGCGCGACCCAGTCATCGGTCGCTGGTGTGTTCAAAACGACTCCGTGACGAAGACGCGGCGTTGCGGGCGCAACCACGGGGGCGCGGCCCGCCGCCGGATCCGATGGCCGGCGGGCGGCCCAGGGCGGCGTGAAAACGCATGCGTGCAAAACCAAAACCGGGCCGAGATTAGCGCGTTCCGCGCCTCGTTGCACTAGCCGTTACAAACCCGCCGAGCCTTGTCTGGCATGGAGTTGCGGGCAGTTGTCGACGTCTCGCGACGGTTCGGGCGCGTTCCTTGGAGAAGTCCGCTTTTGACGACGGCAAAGTGACGCTCCCCGGCGGATGGACATCTGTTCGGAAGCGGAAAAAGGCGGGATGGCGGCCGGCGCTTTCGGCGGCCGGGCAGGGAGCGTGGCGGCGGCGCGACCAGGGCGGCCTCGATCCGGCCTGTGCGCGGTCCGCGTGGCCGAACGATCAGACGAAACGGCGAGGGGCGCGCGCGACGGGAATCAGCGGCTCGCGAGCGCGTGAGCGGCGGCCGGGGCGTCGTTCGCCGGACTGGCGTCCGCGCTGCGCGTGGCGTCGCGCCAGACGACCCGGTCGTTGACCGCATACAGCTTGCAGGGACCTGTCCCCTGTTTCTTGCAGTTGTCGAGCGCGAGCGCCATCGGGTCGTCGCCGCCTTCGGCCCAGGACCACGCGCCGTCGCCCGATACCGCGAACGCGCGGCTCGGGTGCTGGTTCAGGAAGTGGCGATAGCCTTCGCGGCCCGCGTCGTCGAGGAACGGCACCGCGTCGACCGCGTCGATCGACGCGTAGCCGCTCGCGTTCGGCTCGCGCGGGCTGGCCACCGCATAACGCACGGCGGCCGGCATCTTCAACTGGGCCAGGAACGCGCCGACGGGCGGCCACCAGATCGGCACGCCGTCGCGATCGACGATGATCCGGTGCGCGTCGTCCTTGTAGCGGCCGAAGTCGACGAACAGCGTGCTGGCGCCGTGCGCCATGTAGGCGTTGCGCAATTGTCCGACGAGTGAGGGCGACCACACCGAATCGTTGTCGCCGTACAGCCACAGCGACGGCACGTGGGTTTCGGCGCCGTAGGTGTCGAACGCGCCGACGAGGTTCTTCTGCCAGTTCGGGCACAGGTCCTGGCGCAGGCCGCCCGAGAAATTGATGATGCCTTTCACGCCGGGGGCGGCCTCGGTGCCGTACGCGAGCGACACCATGCCGCCGTGCGAGGTGCCGGCGACGAGGACGTGCTGCGCATCGACATACGGCAGCTTCGTCATGTAGCCGATGGTCGCCTCGACGTCGCGCGCCTGCGCGAGGCCGTTGCGCTCGACGTCGCAGCCTTCCTGCACGTAGGCGCCGCCCGAGCCGGCGAAACCCTGGCGGTTCGGCGCGACGACGGCGTAGCCGCGCCGCACGAATTCGCGCGCGAACGACAGCGGGCGGCTGCGCGGCTGGTCGCGCAGGTCGCCTGAATTCTTGCCGTGATTGAAGATGACGAGCGGGAACGGGCCGGGGCCGTCGGGCTTGAACACCGTGGCTTCGAGCGTGACCGCGCCGGCCGCGCCGGCCGGAATGCGGATCACCTGCTCGTTGAGATCGGCGGCCACCTGGGGCAGGCCGGAATCGGCGTAGTCGAAGCGCTCGGCGTTGGCGAGCGCGCCGCCGGCGTCGGGCGGCGCGGCGGCAGGCAGCGGTCCGGCCTGAGCGGCCGACAGCACGCAAGCCGCCATCCATCCCACTACTGCCTTGCTGAACGCCATCTGCCCGTATCCGTTGAGATCGTAGACCCGAATGACCCTCATCGTAGCCTGACAATTTTGCGCTGTGCAATGCGGGAGTTACCCGGCATCCGCGATGGCGGCGCCGACCCGGCGGCCGCTTACAAATGCGCCGGTCGAGCGGCGAAACGGCTGCCGGATCGGGGGCTCAGGCATGGCGCCGGCGACCGGGCGGGCGCGACGACGCACCCCGGCGCGGGTCCGGACGAATCGCAAGACGGCTGGCGCGCGTGCGGGATGTGTGGGGCATCGAACGAAGCGGCCGCCGTGAACGGACCGCGCATCGCGACGCGGCGTGATGCCGGCGTAGCGCGTGATCTCGACGGCGACGTCCGGGCTCGCGTGCGCGTCGATCCCGTGGCGCGGATTCGACGCGCACGTGTCATTCCGCCACGGCCGGCAGTGGAAAACCCGTGATGTCGAGCTGCGCGAGCGTGCCGTCGTCGGCCGCGGCGACCGACACGCCGGGCGCGATCGCGTACCACACCGAGGCGTCGCGCCACACGAGCCGCAGCGTGCCGGTGCCGCGCGCATGCCAGGCGGCGGGCTCGCGTGCGCCGAGGCGGCCGAGCGCGTCGAACGCGCCGTCCAGGCGGGGCGTGACGAGGGCCGGGCGCGCGACGGGCAGGCGCTCGACGCGCCGCCAGCCGGCCGGGTTCGTATAGAAGTCGAACGCGGTGAGCCGGCCCAGGCCGTCGAGCGTCAGCGCCAGCGGGCCGGCGACGATCACGCGCGTGGCGGCGGGCAGGTCGGTGTGCCGCTCCGGCGCGCCGTCGAGGCGCACGGCGGCGTGCTGGTAGTCGATGCTGCCGAGCAGCGTGAAGCATTCGCGATCCCACAGCACGCTGGCGCGGGCCGGATGCGCGAACGCCAGCGGATGCACGGTGACCGGCGGCGCGGCGCGCCCGTTATCGCTGGTAGCTGACATGGAGGACCGTGTCGTCGTGATCGCGCACCGCGAGCGCGAGGCGATAGGCGAGGCCCTGGCGCACGAGCGGGGCCGCATAGCGACTGACGCCGCGATGGCCCGCGCGATCCGGCGAGCGGACGCCGTAACGGATCGCGAGCCGCAGGATATGCGCAGGCACGAAGCGCGAGTCGTCGCGCAGATGCGCGGGGGACACGGCGACCCGCGGCGCGGCGCGCAGCAGGGCCGCGAAGCGCCGGCGCAGCAGCGCGCGGAGCGCATTGGCCGCGTCGCGGTCCATCGGGCGCGCGGCGAGCAATGACACGCAGCGGCCGTCGAGGTCGAGGATCCGCACGCTGTTGCACGTGCGGTGCGCGTAGCCGACGAACGCATCGACGTGCGGGTCGTGCAGCGCGTGCGCATCGGCCGGCAGGCCGGGCGGGCGCAGTTCGAACGGGCCCGCGCAGACGGGCGGGCAGACGTGCAGGTAAAACGGAGTGGGGGTGGCGGGGCGAGGCGGCATCGGATGCGGTTCCCTGTCGGTCTGAACCAGGGACACACGATATCGGGCCGCGTGGCGTCCGATCAATCAGCAAAGTCCGAAACGTGCGGCGGGGCGCGCCGCACGCGCCTCAGTGTTCGCTCACGTCGCCGTCGACGTAGCGCCAGCGGCCGTCGTCGCCGCGCGTGAAGCGGCTGGTTTCGTGCAGGCGGTGCGCGCGTCCGCCGATCTTGTAGCGCGCGACGAACTCGACCACGGCGTGGGTCGCATCGAGTGGCGCGTGACGCTTGATCGACAGGCCGAGCCAGCGCGGCGGCTCGTCCTGTGCATCGAGGTCGGGCGGGCAGGTGCGCGGATCCCAGGTGTCGCGCAGGTAGCGGGTGTCGCGGAGCACGTAGGCGCTGTAGCGCGAGCGCATCAGTTCGAGCGCGTCGGGCGCGAACGCGCCGCCGTCGAGGAAGCGGCCGCAGCAGGCGGCGAAGCGCGGCGCGCCCGCGCCGGCCGGACGGTTGGGCGCGGCGCCGCCGCACGGGCAGTCGAGAGGTCGGGAAGCGGTCATGCGAACGGAGAAGGGTCGAGGGCCCGGCAGCTTACCAGCCCAGTTCGATGCCGTCGTACTGGAAGAAGCGGCCGTTCGACTGCTCGCGGTCGCCCGCGGCCTGTGCGATCACGCGGCGCATGCCGGTGACGCTGGTCTCGGGGTCGATCGCGGCCTGCGCGCCGCCCATGTCGGTGCGCACCCAGCCCGGATGCAGCGACAGGCAGGCCGCGTGGCGGGTCTGCAGCGACGCGATCCGCACCGCGTCGTTGAGCGCCGCCTTGCTGACCCGGTACAGCCAGCCGGTCGTGCCGGTCGCCTCGCTGATGCTGCCCATCCGGCTCGACACGGCCGCGAGCACGCCGTGCGCGTCCTCGACGAGCGGCAGCAGGATCGGCAGCAGCTGCATCGGGCCGCGCACGTTGGTATGCATGACCGAGTCGAAGTCCTCCGCCGTGACGGTCTCGACACCCTCGGTGCGCGGGCCGTACACGCCCGACACCAGGATCGCCGCGTCGAGCCGTTCGCCGTCGAGCTTCCAGCCCAGCGCGGCGATCTGCTCGGGCCGCGCGATGTCGAGCGCGTGCGCGTCGGCGCCGAGCGCCTGCAACGCGCGCAGCGCCTCGTCGTCGCGGGCGGTGGCGATCACGTTCCAGCCGTCGCGCTTGTACTGGCGCGCGAATTCGCGGCCGAGGCCGCGCGACGCGCCGACGATCAATACGGTTTTCATGGAAGGACTCCTGCCCCGGGGGGGCTCAGATCAGTTCAATACCCATCGCGGTGGCTTCGCCGCCGCCGATGCACAGGCTCGCGACGCCGCGCCGGCCGCCGCGCGCGCGCAGCGCGCCGAGCAGCGTGACGAGGATCCGCGCGCCGGACGCGCCGATCGGGTGGCCGAGCGCGCACGCGCCGCCGTTCACGTTGACCTTGTCGTGCGGCAGGTCGTGATCGCGCATCGCGGCCATCGCGACCACCGCGAACGCCTCGTTGATCTCGTAGAGGTCGACGTCGGCCGCGCGCCAGCCGTTCTTGTCGAACAGCCGGCGGATCGCGCCGACGGGGGCGGTCGTGAAGCGCGACGGCGCCTGCGCGAAGGTCGCGTGGCCGACCACGCGCGCGAGCGGCCGGGCGCCCAGGCGTTCGGCGGTCGAGGCGCGCATCATCACGAGCGCGGCGGCGCCGTCGGAGATCGACGACGCATTGGCGGCCGTCACCGTGCCGGTCTTGCTGAACGCGGGCTTGAGCGTCGGGATCTTGTCCGGGTTCGCCTTGAACGGCTGCTCGTCGAGCCGGATCACGGCGTCGCCCTTCTTGCCCGTGACCGTCACGGGGGCGATTTCCCAGTCGAACGAACCATCTTCGTTGGCGCGCCTGGCGCGCGCGAGCGATTCGATCGCGAACGCGTCCTGCGCCTCGCGCGTGAAGCCGTACTCGCCCGCGCATTCCTCGGCGAAGGTGCCCATCAGGCGACCCTTGTCGTAGGCGTCCTCGAGCCCGTCGAGGAACATGTGGTCGAGCACCTGGCCGTGGCCCATGCGCATCCCGCCGCGCGACTTGGGCAGCAGGTACGGCGCGTTGCTCATGCTTTCCATGCCGCCCGCGATCATCACCTCGGCCGAGCCGGCCACCAGCATGTCGTGCGCGAACATCGCGGCGCGCATGCCGGAGCCGCACATCTTGTTGATCGTGGTGCAGCCCGCGCCGAGCGGCAGGCCCGCGCCGAGCGACGCCTGCCGCGCGGGCGCCTGGCCCTGGCCCGCGGGCAGCACGCAGCCCATCACGACCTCGTCGATCCGCGCGGCGTCGAGCCCCGAGCGTTCGAGCGCGGCCGCGATCGCGACCGCGCCGAGCTGCGGCGCGGCGAGCGAGCTGAAATCGCCCTGGAAGCCCGCCATCGGCGTGCGCGCCGCCGCGGCGATGACGATCGGATCGGGGTTAACAGCCGTCATGCTTTGTCTCCTTGATGGTTTTGGCAATCAGTTCGGTGGCCCCGGCGAGCTTCGCCGCATCGGCGGCCACCATGTCATTGTCGGCCGAATGCGCGCGCGTCGCCGAGATGCCCTCGACGCAGCGGCGATAGGTCGCGTCCAGCTCCTCGGGCTGCGACACCGCCATCCCGAGATTGCGCATGCGGCCGTCGTGCACGCCGTAGACGAGCCCGTGCACGGTCAGCGACTGGCCGCGCGCCCAGGCGTCGTTGACGATCGTGGTGCGGCACACGTTGAGGACCTGCTCGATCGCGTTCAGTTCGATCAGGCGGCGGTAGCGGGCCTCGCCGACCGGCCACTCGTCGAGCAGGTTCGCGTGCTTCTCGCGCACGTCCTGCACGTGGTGCAGCCAGTTGTCGGCGAGCCCGACGCGGCGGTTCAGCAGCGCGGCGTTCACACCCGAGCAGCCGTAGTGGCCGACCACCATGATGTGCTTGACGCGCAGCAGGTCGACGGCGAACTGGAGCACCGACAGGCAGTTCAGGTCGGTGTGCACGACCACGTTGGCGATGTTCCGATGCACGAACACCTCGCCGGGCGGCAGGCCGATGATCTGGTTGGCGGGCACGCGCGAGTCGGAGCAGCCGATCCACAGATACTCGGGCGCCTGCTGGTCGGCGAGGCGCGAGAAGTATTGCGGATCGTCTTCGAGCTTGCGCTTGACCCACGCATCGTTGTTTTCGAACAGGTGGGCCAGCGGGTGATCGGTGAGGTTCATCGCGGTAGGTTTCCGGGCATGAAGGGGGATGAAGGTGGCGCTCAGGCGGCGCGCCGCGCGCCGTCGGCGGACGCGGGTTCGCCGAAGCGCGCCGGATAGCGGGTGCGAAAGCGCAGCGCCGCGTCGTAGGCGTAGAAATCGGACAGTTCGCCGCGCAGCAGGTGATCCTTGCTGTCCTGCCACAGCGCGGGGTCGAAGAAATCGGCATGATGCCGCAGGAAATGCTCGCGCACGCGCGGCTCGCCGAGCAGGAACGGGCCGTAGGTCTCGGGGAAGATGTCGTGCGGGCCGACCGAGTACCACGGCTCGCCCGACATCTCATCCTCCTCGTTGCGCGGCGGCGGCACGCGCCGCACGTTGCAGTCGGTCAGGTATTCGATCTCGTCGTAGTCGTAGAACACCACGCGGCCGTGGCGCGTCACGCCGAAGTTCTTGTACAGCATGTCGCCGGGGAAGATGTTCGCCTTGATCAGCTCCTTCACCGCGTTGCCGTACTCCTTCACGCCGTGCTCGACCTCGGCGTCGCTGCCGTTCTGCAGGTACAGGTTGAGCGGCACCATGCGGCGCTCGATGTACAGGTGCTTGATGACGAGGTCGTCGCCCTCGTATTCGAGCAGCGACGGCACCTCCTTCTCCAGCTCGCGCACGAGCGCGTGGTCGAGTCGCGCGAGCGGCAGCGCGACGCTCGAGTATTCGAGCGTGTCGGCCATGCGCCCGACGCGGTCGTGGCGCTTCACGAGCTGGTACTTCTCCATGATCTGCGCGCGCGTGGTCTCCTTCGGCGGCGGGAAGCTGTCCTTGATGATCTTGAACACGTACGGGAACGACGGCAGCGTGAACACCAGCATCACGAGCCCCTTGATGCCGGGCGCGATGATGAAGCGGTCGCTCGAATGCGACAGGTGGTGCAGCAGGTCGCGGTAGAACAGGTTCTTGCCCTGCTTCTGCAGGCCGAGCGAGGTGTAGATCTCCGCCTTCGGCTTGCCCGGCATGATCGTGCCGAGGAAGGCGACGTACGCGGACGGCACGTTCATGTCGACGAGGAAATACGAGTGCGAGAAGCTGAAGATCACCTGCAGCTGCTCGCGGCGCAGCAGCACCGCGTCGAGCGCGAGCGCGCCGGGCCGCGCGTGGCGGACCGGCACCGCGAACGGCAGCACGCTGTCGCCGTTGATGATGCGGCCGACGATGTACGCGGTCTTGTTGCGGAAGAACAGCGACGACAGCACGTGGATCTGGAAATTGACCGCTTCGCTGAACGCGCCGAATTCGTCATGGATCGCCTGCATCACGCAGCCGATGTCGCGCGCGAGGTCCTCGAACGGCGGCGCGAGCTGGAAGTTCGTGACGACCCGCTCGAGCGTCGCGGCGAGACCGTCGCCGCCCGGGTAGTAGGCGCGGTAGGTCGGCTTCGCGGCCGGCTCGTCGTTCTCGATGTACTCGGTCGAGATCGCCGGGCGCACGAAGATGAAATCGTTGTTGAAATACGAGCGGTGCAGGATCTTGCAGCACACCGAATTGAAGAAGGTCTCCGCGCATTCGGGCTGGCGGTGCGAGGTCAGGAGCCCGATGTAGTGCAGCTTGATCTGCTGCCAGACGTCGTCGTCGATGTGCTCCGCGTCGTATTCGTCCTCGAGCAGCTCCACGCATTCCTGCACGCGGTCGTCGTAGGACGTGATCCGCTCGCGCGCGAGCTTCTGCAGCCCGTGCCAGTCGGCGTGCTCGAACAGCAGCTGCGCCTCCACCGCCGCGGCGCGGAACACCCGGTAGTGGTGGTCGAAGTGCTCGAGCATCGTCTGCGCGACGTCGAAGCCGATCTGCGACGACAGGAGTTTGGGAAAGTGATTCATGGGGCGTGCACGCTCAGGACGGGGAGCTTTCGATATTTTAGCGCCGCGCGGGCCCGATGCCGGCGTTCCCGGGACGGGCGGGAAACGGCGGTGAAAGGCGGATTCCGCGAGATTCGACGACGATCGGGACATCTTCCGGCAATGATCCACCTTTATCAAGGATCACGGCGCGAACTTTTTTGCGCTTGCCGACGTGCGCGCGGGCGCGTCTTCGCCCGGGGCGATAGAATCGATTCCACGCGCCGCCGTGCCCGGCGCGACGACTACGAGATCCCCCGATGAACGCCCTGGAACATCAACTCGACTATCCGTTCGCCGATACGCTGCCCGCGCCGGGCGACACCTTCGAGGTCGCGCCGGGCGTGAGCTGGCTGCGCATGCCGCTGCCGTTCTCGCTCGATCACATCAACCTCTGGCTGCTGCGCGACGAGATCGACGGGCAGGCGGGCTGGACGATCGTCGATTGCGGGATCGCGACCGACGAGATCCGCGGGCATTGGGAGCAGCTGTTCGACACGAAGCTCGACGGCCTGCCCGTGCTGCGGGTGCTCGTCACGCATTGCCATCCGGACCACTTCGGCCTCGCTCACTGGCTGTGCGAGGGCGGCGCGCGCGCGCGCTGGCAGGCGCGGCTGTGGATGACGCTCGGCGAATACGCGTTCGGCTGCCTGCTCGCGGGCGGCAACGGCTCGAACGCGGGCGGCGCGGCGGCGGCCGAGCATTTCGCGCGTCACGGCCTGGCCGATCCCGTCGCGCTCGACAAGCTGCGCAACCGGCGCAGCTATTACTCGGACCTGGTGCCCGCCGTGCCGCCGCGCTATCGCCGCCTGCGGGAGGGCGACACGGTGCGGATCGGCGTGCGCGACTGGCGCGTCGTGACGGGCTTCGGCCATTCTCCTGAACATTGCGCGTTGCACAGCGCGGCCGACGGCGTGCTGATCTCGGGCGACATGGTGCTGCCGAGGATCTCGACCAACGTGTCGGTGTTCGACCTGGAGCCCGAGGCCAATCCGCTCGCGCTGTATCTCGACTCGCTCGGCCGCTACGACGCGATGGCGGCCGGGACCCTCGTGCTGCCGTCGCACGGCAAGCCGTTCCGCGGCTTGCACACGCGCATCGCGCAGCTGCGCGAGCATCATCGCGCGCGGCTCGACGAGGTGCGCGAGGCCTGCGCGGTCCAGCCGATGAGCGCGGCCGATATCGTGCCGATCATGTTCCGCCGGCGCGAACTCGACATCCACCAGATGACCTTCGCGCTCGGCGAGGCGATCGCCCACCTGCATCTGCTGTGGCTCGCGGGCGAATTCGCGCGCGAGCAGGGCGCGGACGGCGTGCTGCGGTTCCGGCCGCGTCGTCCGGCCGCCGCCGCGCGCTAGGCGAGCGGCTCGCAGCGCCAGCCGGCGGCGCTCCAGCGCATCGCGTGCGTGGGCGCGAGCGCGGCGAGAAACGCGTCGTCGTGCGAGGCGGCCACGAGCGCGCCCGGGAAGGTCGCGAGCGCCGTCTCGAACGCGCGCACCGATTCGAGATCGAGATGGTTGGTCGGCTCGTCGAGCAGCAGCAGCTGCGCCGGCGCGCCGCGCCACAGCGCGCAGGCGAGCGCGGCCTTGAGGCGTTCGCCGCCGCTCAGCCGGCCGGTCGGCAGCGTCGCGCGCGTCGCGTCGAGTTGCAGCAGCGCGAGCCGGCTGCGCAGCTCGCCCTCGGCGAGCGGCGTGTCGAGCAGCCCCAACTGCTCGACGATCGAGCGTTCGGGATCGAGCAGCGCGAGCCGCTGGTCGAGGTAGGCGACGCCGACATGCGTGTCGCAGCGGCCCGCGCGCGGCGCGACGAGCCCCGCGAGCACTTGCAGCAGCGTCGATTTCCCGCAGCCGTTCGGGCCGGTGAGCGCGATCCGCAGCGGCCCGTTCGCCGACCAGGTGACGGCGGCGGCGGGGTTGTCGTCGGCGAGCCAGGGCAGCCGCGCGTCGTCGAGCGTGAACAGCTGGCGGCGCGCGCTCACCTCGGCGCCCGGCAGCGACAGGAGTACCGGCGTGTCCGGCTCGATCCGCGCAGCGGCGCGCGCGACCCCGTCGTCGAGCGTCGCCTTGTGCTCGCGCTGGTCGCGCCGCACGTGTCCCATGATCTCGACCGCGGCGTTCTTCAGGGCGAAGCGGTCCGAGCGCGTGAGGTTGGCGGTTTCCGCGTAGCGTCGCGCGCCGGCCGCGCGACGCTGGATCGTGTCGTGCTCGCGTTCGAGCCGGCGGCGCACCCGGCCGCGCTCGGTGCGCGCGTGATCGAGCGCGGCCTGCGCGGCGTCGCGCTCCGCGTCGCGCTGCGCGCAATAGTGCGCGTAGTCGCCGCCGTAGGCGCGCAGTCCATGCGGCGTCAGCTCGACGATGCGCCGCATGCCGGCGAGCAGCCCGCGATCGTGGCTCACCACGACGAGGCCGCCGCGCCAGCGCGCGAGCTGGTCGCGCAGCCAGGCGCGGCCCGGTGCGTCGAGGTGGTTGCTGGGCTCGTCGAGCACGAGCAGGCCCGCGTCCGACAGGAACGCGCCGATCAGCGCGACGCGCGCGCGTTGGCCGCCGCTCAGGTCGCGGGCCGGGCGGGCGGGATCGAGCGCGCCCAGGCCGGCGGCGTCGAGCGCGGCGCGAAAGCGCTCCGCGAGATCCCAGCGCTCGCCGATCACCTCGAAGTCGCTCGCGTCGGCGCGACCCGCCGCGAGCCGGTCGAGCGCCGCGAGCGGCGCGGCGAGGCCGGCGAGCGCGGCGGCGCTCGCGCCGTCGCGCGAATCGTCGAGCGCCTGCTGCGCGACGAACGCGACCGGCGCGTCGTGCTTGACGGTTCCGCCGCTCGGCGCGAGCCGGCCCGCGATCAGTTGCGCGAGCACGCTTTTGCCGATGCCATTGCGGCCGACGATGCCGGTCGGCGTGGCGTCGAGGATGAGGTCGAGCGAATCGAACAGCGTGACGCCGTCGTCGAAGCGGAAGGAAACGTGATGCAGCGCGACGCGCGCCGCGGTGGACGTGATCTGGGCCATAAGCGCCTCCGGAAATGCGTGAAACCCTGCGCGCGGCGTGCGTGACGCGGCGGCGGCGACATTCGGGAAGGGCTTAGTTGTTCACTTTGGCTGAGATCCGGTGAGGAGGAAAACGGGCGGAGTATAGCGCGGGGCGCACGCGCGGGACAAGCGCCGGGCGACGTCCGCCGCACGCCGGCCTTGTCGGCGGGCTGGAGGTCGCGCTTGCGCGACGCCGCGCGTCGGGCCGGTGATGGGGAAGCCGCCCGCGTCGCGCGGGCGGCCGCGGGCTGCGTTACTGCACCGACACCGTCGTGAAGTTCTGTCGCCCGAACGGGCTGACGCGATAGCCGCTCACGCCCGCGCGGGTCAGCGCCGACGCGGTCGGATAGCCGAGCGGAATCCACAGCGCCTGGTCGTGGATCAACTTCTGCGCGGCCTCGTAGGCCTTGGTCCGCTTCGCGAGGTCGGCGGTTTCCTTGCCGTCCGCGATCAGCTTGTCGAGTTGCGGATCGCAGTAGCGCGCGAAGTTGATGCCGGACTTCACCGAGTTGCAGCTGAACTGCGGGGTCAGGAAGTTGTCCGGGTCGCCGTTGTCGCCGGCCCAGCCCATGAACAGCAGATCGTGCTGGCCGAGCTTCGCCTGCTTGATCAGCTCGCCCCACTCGATCACCTTGACCTCGGCCTTCACGCCGATCTTCGCGAGATCGGCCTGCAGCAGCTCGGCGCCCGCCTTCGGATTCGGGTTCAGCACGCTGCCCGTCGGCCGCACCCAGATCGTCGTCGCGAAGCCGTTCGGGAAGCCCGCGGCGGCGAGCAGCAGCTTCGCCCTGGCCGGATCATGCGGATACGGCGCGATCGATTTCGCGTAGCTCCAGGTGTTCGGCGGATACGGATTGTTCGCGGGCGTCGCGGTGTTGTCGAACACCACCTTCAGGTAGGTCGTGCGGTCGAACGCGAGGTTGAGCGCCTCGCGCACCTTCGGATTGTCGAGCGGCTTCTTTTGCGTGTTGAGCGCGACGAACGCGGTCATGAACGCGGGCGTCTCGACCACCCTGAGCGCCTTGTCGCCCTTCGCGGCGGCCACGTCCTGCGGCTTCGGCGACAGCGCGATCTGGCATTCGCCCGCCTTCACTTTCTGCGCGCGCACGGCCGGATCGGGCGTGATCGCGTAGATCAGGCGATCGACCTTCGGCTTCGCGCCCCAGTATGACGGATTGACGTCGTAGCGGATCACCGCGTCCTTCGTGTAGGCCTTCAGCACGAACGGGCCGGTGCCGATCGGCTTCGCGTTGAGGTCGGTCTGCTTGCCGGCCTTGAGCAGCTGGTCCGCATACTCGGCCGAGTAGATCGATGCGAAGCCCATCGTGAGGATCGGCACGAAGGTCGCGTTCGGCTCGTTCAGCTCGAACTTCACGGTGCTGTCGTCGACCTTGGTGACGGCCTTCACGAGCTTCGTGAGGCCCATCGACTGAGCGTGCGGGAAGCCGCTCGCCCCGGCGACCTTGTGCCACGGATTGGCGTCGTCGAGCATCCGGCCGAAGGTGAACACCACGTCGTCGGCGTTGAGCGCGCGGGTCGGCTTGAAGTAATCGGTGGTCTGGAACGCGACGTCCGGGCGCAGGTGGAAGGTGTACGTGAGGCCGTCCGCGCTGACGTCCCATTTGTCCGCGAGCGCGGGCGTGACCTTCTTCGCGGCTTCGTCGTAGGACACGAGGGTGTTGAAGATGACGTCGGCCGACGCGTTGGTGGTGACGAGCGAGTTGTACTGGACGACATCGAAGCCGTCGGGGCTCGACTCGGTGCAGATGGTCAGCGGCTTGGCCGCGACGAGCGCCGGAGCGGCGGCGAGCAGCGCCGCGGCGGTAAACGACGTGAAACGCATAGGATCTCCCACGTGGCTTGATTCTTGGGGCGGCAAACGAGCCGGTGGCGCGCCGGCGGGCCCGCCAGCCGGATAGCATACCGTCAATGCGGGTCGGACCGCCAACGCGGGCGCGCGCGCCGCCTGTCATGGCGGCGGGATCGACGACATGACGTTTCACGGGGGCGGTGGGGCGTCGTTAATGCGGCTCGGTCGGCGGCGCGACGCGCGGACGTTGCCGCGGACGCCGAGCCGCGCGCTCGCGACCGGCCGCGCATCATCGTTCGCCACTTTCATCGGCGTCACATCGGGCGGTGAAAATCCAGTTAATATGACGGCCATCATATTTCATGGGCGAGGCGCGGATGTCGGTCGCGGGTGGCGGCAAGCAGAAGGGACGGCGGGTGTCGCCGCCGCGTGGGCCGGAAGCCGGCGGCGAGCGCGCGGCGCGTGGGGCCTATCGTGTATCGCGTGCGGCGGTGCTGGCCCGGGGACGCCGTGCCGCGGGCGCGTTCACGGGCGCGGCGGCGGGGGTGATCGCGCGCGCCGCGCGGGTGTCCGCGCGCGGCGGCGACGGCCGCCAGGCGACGAGTGTCTCGCTGGCGTTGATGCCCGCCGCCGACGAGGCGCCGGCCGGTTTCGGCGCCCCGACAGCGAGGATGGGGCGCGGCGAGCCGGCTTCGCGCGGGATGGCCGCGTGCGACGAGACGCACGACGTGGCGGGGGCGCGGTGAGTCGCGGCCGGTGAACGGCGATCAGTGAGCGGTCAATGATGGAGGCCGGAGGCCGAACGCCGAACGCCGAACGCTGAACGCTGAACGCTGAACGCCGAACGCTGAACGCTGAACGCTGAACGCTGAACGCCGAACGCCGAACGCCGAACGCTGAACGCCGAACGCTGAACGCCGAACGCCGAACGCTGAACGCCGAACGCCGAACGCTGAACGCTGAACGCTGAACGCTGAACGCTGAACGCTGAACGCTGAACGCTGAACGCCGAACGCCGAACGCCGAACGCCGAACGCCGAACGCCGAACGCCGAACGCCGAACGACGAACGACGAACGACGAACGACGAACGACGAACGACGAACGACGAACGACGAACGACGAACGACGCCGCCGTGTCGCGTGGTGTGCCCGGCAAGGCCCTCGCGATGCGCCGGGAAAGCCGGGAAAGCCGGGAAAGCCGGGAAAGCCGGGAAAGCCGGGAAAGCCGGGCGAACGCGATGACCGGGCCGCGCCGGGCGACCTCGTCGCCCGCGACGACCCGAACCGGATTCCGCGGGCCGTCGCGGGTGACGATCCGCCCGACCCCGCATCGGGATGAAGTGTCGCGCCGCGTCGCGGCGCGCGGCCATATAGGGCGGCGCGTCGCGGCGGGCGTTCCAGTGACGTGATGAAAGGAGCGAACGATGGAACTGAAGCAAGCGGTGGCGCTCGTGACGGGCGCGAACCGGGGCGTCGGCCTGGCCTACGTGAAGCAGTTGCAGGCGGCCGGGGTGAAGAAGATCTACGCGGCGGCGCGCGATCCGGCGCGCATCACGGTGCCGGGCGTGGAAGCCGTGCGGCTCGACATCACCCGGCCGGACGAGGTGGCCGAGGTCGCGCGCTCGCTGGGCGACGTGAACCTCGTGATCAACAACGCGGGCATCCTGCGTCCCGCGCCGCAACTGCTGTCGGCGGCCGGCGCGGCGGCGTTGCGCGAACAGCTCGACACCAATTTCTTCGGCACGCTCGCGGTGGCGCAGGCGTTCGCGCCGGTGCTGCGCGACAACGGCGGCGGCGCGCTCGTCAACGTGCTGTCGGTGCTCGCGTGGCTGAGCCTGCCGAACGCGGGCGCCTACGGCATCTCGAAGGCGGCCGCGTGGGCGGCGACCAATGCGATCCGCCAGGAACTGCGTGCGCAGAACACGCTGGTCGTCGCGGTGCATGCGGCCTACATCGACACCGACATGAGCGGCCACCTGAGCGGCGTTTCGAAGCTGAGCCCGGACGAGGTCGCGCGGCAGACCCTCGAAGCGATCGAGGCGGGGCGGGAGGAGGTGCTGGCGGACGACGTGACGCGACGCGTCAAGGTCGCGCTGGCGGCCGAGCCGGCCATCTACGTGACGGGGCCGCGCAACGGTTGAGCGGGGAGGGAAGGCCCGCGGCCTAGTCGGCGCGGGCGCGGGGCTTGCGCGGCGCCTTCTCGAACAGCCGGTCGTACAGCCAGCGCGGCATCACGTGCAGCACCATGCCGACGACGCCCATCTGCCACGGAATCACGCGAAATCGCGCGCGCCCGGCGATGGCGCGCGCCGCGCGCTCGGCGAAGCGTTCGGCATCGAGCAGGAACGGCATCGGATACGGATTGTGGGTGGTCATCGGCGTGCGGATGTAGCCGGGCGAGATCGTCACCACGGCCACCCGCGCGGGGCGCAGCTCGACGCGCAACGCTTCGAGATACTTGATCGCGGCGGATTTCGACGCGCTGTACGCGCCGGAGCCGGGCAGGCCGCGCACGCCGGCGACGCTGCCGATACCGACGAGCGTGCCCCGTCGCGCGGCCGTCATCGGGCCGACGAACGGCTCGAAGGTCGCGACCATGCCGTAGTAGTTGATGTCCATCACCGCGCGAAACGTGGCGAGATCGCCCTGCCCCGTGACCGCGCCCTGGCTGATGCCGGCGTTGGCGATCACGATGTCCGGGCAGCCATGCGCCGCCATGAAGCGGGCGGCCGCCTGCGCGAGCGCGTCGGCGTCGCGCACGTCGGCGGGATACAGATGGATCGAGGCGGCGGGAAAGCGTTGCGCGAACGCGGCGAGCGTGTCGCCGCGCCGCGCCACGAGGCCGAGCGTCGCGCCCTGCGCCGCGTAGTGCGCGGCGAGCGCGAGCCCGATTCCGCTGGAGGCGCCGGTGATGAAGACCTTCAGCGGTGCAGCCATGAAGCGTGAACCCAGGTTGAACGTGAAACTGAACGTGAAACGGTGTCAGGCGTGGATCAGAGCTTCTTGTCCTGAACCTGCTTCACGAGGAAGTCCATCACCTGCGCGGTGCCGTCGAGGCTGTTCGTGTAGGCGGGGCCCGTCTTGTACTTGCCCTGCACGACGATGGTCGGCACGCCGTCGATGTTGTAGTTCTTCAGCAGCTCAGCCGATTGCTTGACCTGGCCCTGCACGCTGAACGAGTTGTACGCGTCGAGGAACTTCTTCTTGTCGATCCCTTGCGTGGCCAGGAAATCGGCCTGGGCTTCCGGCGTCAGCAGGTAGTTCTTCTGCTTGTGGATCGCGTTGAACACGGCGGGCGTGACCTTCTCCGACTCGCCGAGCGCGGCGAGCGCGTAGAACAGCTTCGAGTGCGGCACGAAGTCGTCGCGGAACGCGACCGGCACGCGCTTGAACGCGATCTTGTCGCCCTGCTTCTTCACCCAGGCCTCGACGGTCGGCTCGAATTCATAGCAGTGCGGGCAGCCGTACCAGAAGAACTCGATCACCTCGACCTTGCCGGCCGGCGCGGACACCGGCTGGGGCGCCTTCATCACCTCGAAGTCCTTGCCGGCCACCGGCGCGGCCGGCGATGCGTGCGCGAAGCCCGCGACGAGGCTCAGGGACAGGAACAGCGTGCTAAGCAGTTTTTTCATGTTGGAAGTTGGATCGGTTGCGTGGTTGGCCTGACGGGCGCGCGGCGATGCCGCCCGTCACTGCTTCGTGAAGCGGATCACCGCGGTATCGACACCAGCGTCGGACAGCCGCTGGCGCGCCGAGTTCATGTCGTCGAACTTCGTGAACGGGCCGACCCGCACGCGATAGTAGGTGACGCCGCTGACGTCGCGCTTCGACACCTTCGACTCGAAACCCTGGAATCCGAGGCGCGCGCGCTGCTGCTCGGCGTCGCCCTCGGTCTTGTACGCGCCCACCTGCAGGAAATAGCCGGTGTTCGCGTCGGCGGTCGCGGCCGTCGCGGAGGAGGTCGGCTTGGCGGCGGTCGCGGCGGCCGACGCGGTCGCCTTCGGCGGCGTCTGCGCCTGCGCGTTCCTGGCGGTCGACGGCGACGACGAGGGCGCGGCGGCCGTCGCGGTCGACGGCTTCTTCACGGGCGGCGTGATGTCGGCGGGCTTCGGCGCGACGGCGACGCCGTTGTCCGCGCCCGGGTTCGCGTCGCCGTTGGTCGCGGCGCCCGGCACCTCGACGATCTGCGGTTCGGGCAGCAGGCCCGGCTGGGTCGGATTCGCGGCCTGGCCCGGCGCGGTGTTCGGCGGCGTGGGCTGGGCGGCCTGCGGGACCGGCTGGCCGGGCGTCTTGCCCTGCAGCGCGCGGTTCGGATCGAATTGCTGCGGCTGGCTTGCGCCGGCATCGGTGGGCGGCGGCACCTTCGACACGAACGGCGACGGCGCGCGCGTGATATAGAGCGCCACCACTACCGCGATCGCGAGGCCGACGATCAGCCCCAGCACGATACCCAGAAATGTTCCTCCGGCTTGTTTCGACTGCTTGGTAGTGCGGCGTGGTTTTGCCATTGCTTGAGTCACCTGCAAAAAGAATCGTGAAACGGTCGCGGCCGGACGGCGCCGCGACCCGTGACGGTCTGTCCTCGCGCGTTACATCTTCTCGGGCGCGGACACGCCGAGCACCGCGAGGCCGTTCTCGAACACCTGCCGCGCGGCGGCGAGGAGCGCGGCGCGCGCATTGCGGGGCGCCGCGTCGTCGACAAGCACGCGCTCCGCATTGTAGAACGAGTGAAACTCACCCGCGAGGTCGCGCAGATAGAACGCGACCGCGTGGGGCGCCAACTCGCCCGCCGCATGCGTGAGCAGGTCCGGGTACTCGCCGAGCTTCTGCAGCAGCGACATCGCGGACTTGCTCGACAGCGGCGCGAGGTCGGCCGTCGCGAGCTGCGCGGCGTCGACGCCGTAGCGCGCCTTCAGTTCGTTGAGCACCGAGCAGATCCGCGCGTGCGCGTACTGCACGTAGTAGACCGGGTTTTCGTCGTTCTGTTTCAGCGCGAGGTCGATATCGAACACGAATTCCGTGTCGGCCTTACGCGAGATCAGGAAGAAACGCACCGCGTCGCGGCCGCGCGTGAGGGTGGCCGCGTCGAGCTGGTCCGGCGCGACCTCGGCGCCCGGCTGCGCGCCGCCCGACCATTCGATCAGGTCGCGCACGGTCACGTAGCTGCCCGCGCGCTTCGAGATCTTCACTTCCTGACCGTCGCGCATCACCGTGACCATCTTGTGCAGCACGTAGTCGGGATAGCCCTTCGGGATGCCGACGTGCAGGCCCTGCAGGCCCGCGCGCACGCGCGCGATCGTGCCGTGGTGGTCGGTGCCCTGGACGTTGATCACCTTGGTGTAGCCGCGCTGCCACTTGGTCACGTGGTAGGCGACGTCCGGCACGAAATACGTGTAGGTGCCGTCGGTCTTGCGCATCACGCGGTCCTTGTCGTCGCCCTCGTCGGTCGTGCGCAGCCACAGCGCGCCTTCCTGCTCGTAGGTCATGCCGGCCTTGACCAGCGCGTCGACCGTCTGCTCGACCCGGCCTTCCTTGTACAGCGACGATTCCAGGTAGTACTCGTCGAACACCACGCCGAACGCCTTCAGGTCCATGTCCTGCTCGCGGCGCAGGTAGGCGACCGCGAAGCGGCGGATCGCGTCGAGGTCGTCGAGGTCGGCGGCGCCCTTGACCGGCACGCCGTCCGACGCGGCGACCGTCTCGCCCGCCAGGTAGTCGCGCGCGATGTCGGCGATGTATTCGCCGTTGTACGCGGCTTCCGGCCAGAGCGCGTCGCCGGGCTTCAGGCCGCGCCCGCGCGCCTGCGTCGACAGCGCGAGGTTGTTGATCTGCACGCCCGCGTCGTTGTAGTAGAACTCGCGGTGCACCGCGTAGCCCTGGCTCGCGAGCACGCTCGCGAGCACGTCGCCGAGCGCCGCCTGGCGCGCGTGACCGAGGTGCAGCGGGCCGGTCGGGTTGGCCGACACGAATTCGATCAGCACGCGCTTGCCGGCGTCGCGCGTCGACTGGCCGAAGGTGCGGCCCTCGGCCAGCACCGCGCCGACCACGGCCTGCTTGGAGACGGCGGTCAGCCGCAGGTTGATGAAGCCGGGGCCGGCGATCTCGGCGGCCTCGACGAGGTCCTGCGCGCCCGGCTGCGCGGTCAGCGCGGCGACGATCCGCTCGGCCAGCTGGCGCGGATTCGTCCCCAGCGGCTTCGCGAGCTGCATCGCGACGTTGCAGGCGACATCGCCGTGCGCGGCCGCCTTCGGGCGCTCGAGCGCGATCGCGGGGGTGACGAACGCCGCGTCGGCGTCGCCCTTGAGGTCCTGGACCACCTGCTTGACGCTGTCGGCGAGCAGGGTTTCGAGAGTGTGTTTGTGTGCGGGCAGCATGGCTGGTCGTTAAATGTCGTTGACGACGGCCCGCCTGGGCCGGGACGCCGGCGCGCCCGGGGGCGCGCGTTTCAGGAATCGTTGAATTTTAACAGGTGCTAATATGCCGTTCAGGTGCCATGCGCCCGAGCGGCCTGATGCGCGCTCGCCGGGCTTCCGGAGCAGCGGGGGCCGGCACGCACAACAAGATGAAAAGGGATTGTCATGATTACGTTCAAGAGCAAAGCGGCACAGGATCTCGACGTGCTGAAGGATTTCGCGGTGTACGTGCTCGGTATCGTCGGCAAGCAGCTGGGCGAGCGCGGGGTGATCACGTCCGACGAACTCGACGGCGCGATCGCCAAGCTGGAAGGCGCGGTTGCGCAGGCCAAGCAGCAACGGGCCGAGCACGCGGGGCATTTCCACGAGGAGGAGCCGGATCACGCGCACCACGAGGTGCCGGCGAGCCTGGCCCAGCGCGTCGCGCCGTTCCTGGTGATGCTGCGCGAGGCGAAGGCGCAGAACGCCGACATCCACTGGGGCTTCTGAGCCCGCGCGGCGTCGACGCCGCGCCGGATGTGCCAAAGCCCGCATGCATGCGGGCTTTTTTCTTGAAGAGGCGGGCCGCCGCCCCGGCGCGTCGTCACAGCAGCGGCGCGAGCGCGCGCCGCGCGTCCTCCGGGGACAGCGCCATGCGCCGCGCGAAATCGTCGAGCTGGTCCTGGCCGATCTTGCCCACCGAGAAATAGGTGCTCTCCGGGTGCGCGAGGTAGAAGCCCGACACGCTGGCGGCGGGCAGCATCGCGAGCGAATCGGTCAGGCTCATGCCGATCTCGTCTGTATGAAGCGCTTCGAACATGTCGCGCTTCACCAGATGGTCCGGGCAGGCCGGATAGCCGGGCGCCGGGCGGATGCCCTTGTATTTCTCGGCGATCAGATCGTCGTTGCCGAGCGTCTCGTCGTTCGCATAGCCCCACAGGTCGCGCCGCACGCGTGCGTGCAGCAGCTCCGCGAACGCTTCCGCGAAGCGGTCCGCGAGCGCCTTCAGCATGATCGCGCTGTAGTCGTCGTGGTCGGCCTCGAACTGGC
This sequence comes from Burkholderia sp. GW821-FHT14F03, assembly GCF_058803765.1. Classification (NCBI taxonomy): domain Bacteria; kingdom Pseudomonadati; phylum Pseudomonadota; class Betaproteobacteria; order Burkholderiales; family Burkholderiaceae; genus Burkholderia; species Burkholderia sp. GW821-FHT14F03. Next base: position 67,087 of record NZ_JBXAPG010000021.1, on the reverse strand, counting down.
GCTCCTTCACGTCGACGCCGAGCCCCGCGGTGACCGCGAACAGGCCGATGTAGTCGGCCACGCCCGACGCCTTCGGCGCGATGAAGTCGGCGAGCGAGCGGTTCGGGCGCATCACGCCGTCGACCACCGGCCGCACGCTCTGCTGGCGCAGGTTGCGCCAGGTCATCATCACCTCGCTGCGCGATTCGTCGCTGTAGATCTCGATGTCGTCGTCGCCGACGGTGTTGGCGGGCAGCAGCGCGATCACGCCGTTCGCGCTGAGCCAGCGGCCCTGGATCAGGCGCGCGAGCATCGATTTCGCGTCGGAGAACACGCGCCGCGCCGATTCGCCGACGATCTCGTCGTTGAGGATCGCCGGATACGGGCCGGCGAGGTCCCAGGTCTGGAAGAACGGGCCCCAGTCGATGTAGGTCGCCAGTTCGTTCAGGTCGTAGTTCTTGAAGAGGCGGCGGCCGATGAATTTCGGCTTGGGCGGCGTGTAGTTCGCCCAGTCGAGCGGGGTCCGGTTCGCGCGCGCCTCGGCGAGCGTGACGAGCGGCTGGGCCTTCTTGTTCGCGTGCTGGTCGCGGATCCGGTCGTAGTCGGCCTTCAATTCGTCGAGATAGCGCGTCGCGCCCTCGTCGGACAGGAGGCTCGACGCGACCGACACCGAACGCGACGCGTCCGGCACGTAGACGACCGGGCCTTCGTAGTGCGGCGCGATCTTGACGGCGGTGTGCACGCGGGAGGTGGTCGCGCCGCCGATCAGGAGCGGGATCTTCTTGATGCGGAAGTAGTCGTCGCGCTGCATCTCCGAGGCGACGTAGGCCATTTCCTCGAGGCTCGGCGTGATGAGGCCGGACAGCCCGATGATGTCGGCGCCCTCGACCTTCGCCTTCGCGAGGATCTCGTTGCACGGGACCATCACGCCCATGTTGACGACTTCGAAGTTGTTGCACTGGAGCACGACCGACACGATGTTCTTGCCGATGTCGTGGACGTCGCCCTTGACGGTGGCGATCACGATCTTGCCCTTCGCGCGCACGTCGCCGCCCGCCTCGGCGAGCAGGCGCTTTTCCTCCTCGATGAACGGGATCAGGTGCGCGACCGCCTGCTTCATCACGCGCGCCGACTTCACCACCTGCGGCAGGAACATCTTGCCCTGGCCGAACAGGTCGCCGACGATGTTCATGCCGTCCATCAGCGGCCCTTCGATCACGCTGATCGGGCGGCCGCCCGCCGCGGCGATCTTCGCGCGGGCCTCCTCGGTGTCCTCGACGATGAAGTTCGTGATGCCGAGCACGAGCGCGTGCGCGAGACGCTTCTCGACCGGCTGGTTGCGCCATTCGAGGTTCTCTTCCTTCCTCGCCGCGCCGGTCTTGAACTTGTCGGCGACTTCGAGCAGGCGGTCGGTCGAGTCGTCGCGGCGGTTCAGGATCACGTCCTCGACGCGCTCGCGCAGGTCGGCGTCGAGGTCGGCGTACACGCCGAGCTGGCCCGCGTTGACGATGCCCATGTCCATGCCGGCCTGGATCGCGTGGTACAGGAACACGGTGTGGATCGCCTCGCGCACCGGATCGTTGCCGCGGAACGAGAACGACACGTTCGACACCCCGCCGCTCACCTTCGCGTGCGGCAGGTTCTGCTTGATCCAGCGGGTCGCCTCGATGAAGTCGACCGCGTAGTTGTTGTGCTCCTCGATGCCCGTGGCGACCGCGAAGATGTTCGGGTCGAACACGATGTCCTCGGGCGGGAAGTCGCACCGGTTCACGAGAATGTCGTACGAACGCGTGCAGATCTCGGTCTTGCGCGCGTAGGTGTCGGCCTGGCCGGTCTCGTCGAACGCCATCACGACGGCCGCCGCGCCGTAGCGGCGGATCAGGCGCGCGTGGTGGATGAAGGCTTCCTCGCCTTCCTTCAGCGAGATCGAGTTGACGATCGCCTTGCCCTGCACGCACTTGAGGCCCGCCTCGATCACTTCCCACTTCGACGAGTCGATCATGATCGGCACGCGCGCGATGTCCGGCTCGGAGGCGATCAGGTTCAGGAAGCGCACCATCGCCGCCTTCGAATCGAGCATCGCCTCGTCCATGTTGATGTCGATGACCTGCGCGCCGTTCTCGACCTGCTGGCGCGCGACTGCGAGCGCCTCGTCGAACTGGCCGTTGAGCACCATCCGGGCGAAGGCCTTCGAGCCGGTGACGTTGGTGCGTTCGCCGACGTTGATGAACAGCGTGCCGGGCGTGACGTTGAACGGCTCGAGGCCGGCGAGACGCATCGTGTGATCGGTCATGGCAGTGGGGGCGGGGGCGGGTTTGGGGGGCGCGCTCAGGCGGCTTCGCTGTACTGCGCGGGCCAGCGGCGCGGTTTCAGGTCGGCGAGCGCCCGGGCGATCGCCGCGATGTGCTCGGGCGTCGTGCCGCAGCAGCCGCCCGCGATGTTCACGAGGCCCGCCTGCGCGAATTCCTTCAGCAGGCTCGACGTGACGTCCGGCGTCTCGTCGAAGCCGGTCTCGCTCATCGGATTGGGCAGGCCGGCGTTCGGGTAGCACGACAGGTAGGTGTCGCAGAGCTTCGCCAGCTCGGCCACGTAGGGCCGCATCAGCGCCGCGCCGAGCGCGCAGTTCAGGCCGAAGGTGAGCGGCTTCGCGTGGCGCAGCGAATTCCAGAACGCCTCGACCGTCTGGCCGGACAGGATCCGGCCCGAGGCGTCGGTGACGGTGCCCGAGATCATGATCGGCAGGCATTCGCCGGTGTGCTCGAACAGTTCGTCGAGCGCGAACAGGGCGGCCTTCGCATTCAGCGTGTCGAAGATGGTCTCGACCAGGAACAGGTCGACGCCGCCGTCGAGCAGCGCTTTGGCCTGTTCATAGTATGTATCGCGCAGTTCGTCGAAACTGACGTTGCGCGCGCCCGGATCGTTGACGTCGGGCGAGATGCTCGCGGTCTTCGGCGTCGGGCCGATCGCGCCCGCGACGAAGCGCGGCTTGCCCGGGGTCGAGTGGCGCTCGGCCGCCTCGCGCGCGAGCCGCGCCGATTCGAGGTTCATCTCGACGACGAGGTCTTCCATCCCGTAGTCGGCCTGCGCGACGCGCGTCGCGCCGAACGTGTTGGTCTCGGTGATGTCGGCGCCCGCCGCGAAGTACTGGTCGTGGATCTCGCGGATCAGGTCCGGCCGCGTGATCGACAGCAACTCGTTGTTGCCCTTCACGTCGCGCGGGAAATCCCGGAAACGCTCGCCGCGGTAGGCGGCCTCGTCGAGCTTGTAGCGCTGGATCATCGTGCCCATCGCGCCGTCGAGGATCAGGATGCGCTGCTGCAGCAGCGCGGGCAGCGCGGCGCCGCGCGTGTAGCGGGCGGACGGGGCGAGCGGTCGGGACGCGGACATGTCGGTTTACCGGCGAGTCGGGAAACCGTCATTGTAGCGGGTGGCGGCACGTGCCGCCGATCAAGCAAACCCCCCGCGCGGCGGACCGGGCGGGGGGAGAGGAGTGCGTGGAGGAAACGACCCGCGGCGCAGCCGGCGGCGCGGGCCGGCGGCTGCTCAGTGCAGCACGACGGGTTGGGTCATCAGGCTGTCGAATTGCCCGAGGAATTCGTCGACCTCGTCGAGGCTCGGCTCGTCCTGGATCAGTTGCTTCACATGCTCGCGGAACCGTGCCGCCAGTTCACCGTCGATGAAGATCTCGCGCTGCGCGTGCTTGTCGACGATTTCGTAGCCGCCCGCATTCATCGCGTGGTGGCCTTGCTGCGGCGGAAACTCGACGACGCAGTAGTTGGGGCTGTTGTAGATCATTTGCATGGCGGCACTCCTCTTCGCTGTGGCTTCTGGCCTTGTTGCCCGGTAGATGGGGCAGGCCGGGCCGGTTTCAAGGGGTTGGCGCTGCACGCCCGCAAGCGGAGGGGGCGTATCGGTTTAGAAGCCGATATCGGTAAAACGTTTCCGTGAGTTTGCGCGTGGACAGGATTTCGTGTCAAAGATTGTCAAGGGGTCGCGGGGGCGGGATCGGTCTCGGCAGGGGCGGTCGAATTTACCGGCTCGCTGTCCGCGCCCGGCGCTGGGGCGTCCGGCGCGGCGTCCGTTCCCGCGGCCGGCGCGCGCCGGCCGTGCCACACGAGTTCGATCTGCGCGCCGTTCGGTTCGGTCTGCACCATCCGCGCGGGCAGCCAGTCGAGCGACGGCGCGAGCCACAGATCGATGCGGCGCGTGTCGCCCGGGCGGCGCGGCAGGCGCATGAAGTGCCGCGCGGGCAGGCTGCCCTCGGCGGTCTGCACGGTCTCGTCGCCGATCGTGGTGATCGGCCAGATCTCGCCGTTGTTGTTGTCGACGACATAGAACTCGCGCGTGACGCCCGGCCGATAGGTGTCGGGGGCGCCGCGCAGCAGCCCGGCCAACTGCATCAGCATGCTGAAGCGGTCCTGCGCGCCGTCGGGCAGCGCGAGCGAAGTCGGGGTGCGGGTGAAGACGATCTGCTTCGTCTCCCGGTTGAAGATCGCGATGTCCTCGGGGCGCTTGCCGCGCTGCTCGATGTACTGGTCGGGCGCGATGCCGAACGCATCGATGCGGCCGCGGCTGTGGTATCTGAATGGTCCGACGAACGGCACGGGCATGGTGACCGACAGCGTGTAGCTGCGGCCGTCGCTGCGCCACAGGATCGTGCCGGTCGCGTTCTGCACGCCGTTGTAGAACGTGTCGTACTGCAGATCGCCGGAGGGCGGCGCGAGGAACTTGACGCCCGCCGCCGCGTGTTCGGCGTCGGCGTGCGCGGCATGCGCATCGCCGGCCGCTGCGGCGGCCGCGCCCGATCCGGCGGCCGCGCCCGAGGCGGCGCTCGACGCGCTCGCGGGCGTGGTGAGCGGCGTGCTCGCCGTGTCGACGGCGCTCAGCACGGGCGGCGCGGAGGGGGCCGGCGGCGCGGCGGCGCGGCGCGGCGCATCGCTGTGCGCGGCCTCGCGGCGCGGCGCGGCGGCCGGCTGGCGTTCGATGGGCTGCGGTTTCAGCAGGGCGATCTCGATCGGCGCGTCGACGGGCGCGAGCGGCTTGAACGGGTCGCGATAGCGCGTGAGCCACAGGCCGGCCAGGCCGTGCAGGCCGAGCACGAGTGCGAGCACGACGCCGAGCCGCCACGCGCGGCGCGCGGCGGGGGACGGACGGGGCGAAGCGGACAGCGGCGGCATGGAGTGGGGACGCGGGGCTCGGGCAAACGTGAATCGGGCGACGGCGCGGCTTCATCGCTGGGACCGGCCGCGCGCGCGAACGTTCGCGCAGGGCCGCGCGCGCTCAGGCGTCGCGCGGGGCCTCACTATACCCAAGTTCGTAGGACAGTTTTTGCGCGCAGGCGCGCAGCGCGACGTCGATCTCGCCGCCCCAGCGAATGTCGAACGCGCCTTCGTGGCCGAGCACGATCAGCGCGAGCGCGAGATCGCCGACCGCATCGAACACCGGCATGCAGAACGCATGGATGGTCGGCAGCAGCATGCCTTCGACGCGGGCCGCCTGGTGCGCGCGCACCTCGGCGAGCAGGGTCTCGACCTCGGCCGGCGTGCGCGGGCCGCCGTGGTGCGGCGAGCGCCGCGTGTCGGCGAGTTCGCGCTCGAGCAGCGCCGCCGTCTTGCTGCGCGGCAGGTAGGCGGCGAACAGCAGCCCGGTGGCGGAGCCGAGGAGCGGCATCACGTCGCCGAGCTTGAGCGACGCCCGGGCCGGATGGCTCGACTCCATCCAGTGCACGACGGTCGGCCCCTGGTTGCCCCACACAGCGATCCCGACCGTCTGGTCGAGCTGGTCGCGCAGCGCGGTGAGCGCGATCCGCGCGAGCTTCACGCCGTCGATGCGCGCGAGGCGGGCGAGGCCCATCTGCAGCGCGAAGCCGCCGAGTTCGTAACGGCCCGACACCGGGTCCTGCGAGACGAGCCCGAGCCGCAGGAAGCTCACGAGGTAGCGGTGCGCCTTCGCGGGGCTCATGCCCGCGCGTTGCGCGAGATCGCGCAGCATCATCGCGCGCGGCTCGTGCGTGAGCACGTCGAGCAGGCGGAAGCCGACTTCGATCGACTGGATGCCCGAGCGGACTTTCTCCTCGGTGGCGTCGTCGGCGAGATCGTCGTCTGGAGCGGCGGATACGGACATGGGCGGGGCGGCGCGCACGGCGCGCGAACGAGAAGGAAGGGAAGCGGACGGGCGGCGCGCGGGCGGCCGCCCGCCGCGCGGATGCCGCCGCACGGATTCACCATCGTAAAATAGATTCCTTCCATCGTCACTACCACGGTTCTCTCCCCGCTATGAAACTTGCATCGCTGAAGGACGGCACGCGCGACGGCCAGCTGATCGTCGTGTCCCGCGACCTGCAGACGGCGGCGATCGCCGACGCGATCGCCCCGACCCTGCAACGCGTGCTCGACGACTGGGCGTTCTACGCGCCGCAGCTGCGCGAGCTGTACGACGCGCTGAACCACGGCCGCGCGCGTCATGTGTTCGGCTTCGAGCCGGCCAACTGCATGGCGCCGCTGCCGCGCGCGTTCCAGTGGGCGGACGGCTCCGCCTACGTGAATCACGTGGAACTGGTGCGCAAGGCGCGCGGCGCGGAGATGCCGCCGGAGTTCTGGACCGATCCGCTCATGTACCAGGGCGGCAGCGACGATTTCATCGGCGCGCGTGACGACATCGTGTGCCGTTCCGAGGAGTGGGGCATCGACTTCGAGGCCGAGGTCGCGGTGATCACGGCCGACGTGCCGATGGGCGCGACGCCCGACGATGCGCTGAAGGCGGTGCGGCTCGTCACGCTGGTCAACGACGTGTCCTTGCGCAATCTGATTCCGGCCGAGCTGGCGAAAGGCTTCGGGTTCTTCCAGAGCAAGCCGGCGACCGCCTTCGCGCCGGTCGCGGTGACGCCGGACGAACTGGGCGAGCATTGGCGCGACGGGCGCGTGCATCGGCCGATGCTCGTGCACTGGAACGGCAAGAAGGTGGGCCAGCCCGAAGCGGGGGCCGACATGGTGTTTCATTTCGGCCAGTTGATCGCGCACGCCGCGAAGACGCGCAACCTGCGCGCGGGGGCGATCGTCGGCTCGGGCACGGTGTCGAACCAGGATGCGAAGCGCGGCTATTGCTGTATCGCGGAGAAGCGTTGCCTGGAGACGATCGAGCACGGCGCGCCGCAGACGCCCTTCATGCGCTACGGCGACAAGGTGCGGATCGAGATGGTCGATCCCGACGGCAAGTCGATCTTCGGCGCGATCGAGCAAGCGGTGGCGCCGCCCGACGGCGCGGCCTGACGCAGGGGCGCGGCGGCGCGCCGCGTTTCACCGCACGGCGGCCGCGAGCCGCCGCGAATCCCACACGCCGAGTTCGATCGCATGCTCGAGCATGCCGACCGTCAGCGGTTCCCTGTCGTACTTGCGGCGCAGTTTCCGCGAGAACGGCATCGCGAGCCGTTCGAGCGGCCTGAAGCCGGCCGTGCAGAAGTAGCGGTCGAACGCGTAGTCGCCGGGATCGACGGGGAAGTGGGCAAAGAACCTGCGCATGAAGTCGCCGGCGTCGTCGCCGGTGACGTCGAGGTCCTGCTCCAGCCGGTCGGCGCGGTGGACCGGCCAGTACGGCCGCATGCCGATTTCCCGGCGAACGAAGGATTCCAGCTGGATCCAGGTGGTGTAAGCCATCGGGAATACATGGATTCGGAGTGTAAGTGCGCGGCGGCGCGCGCCTCGGCCGGTTCGGCCCGGCGCCGATCCGCCGGCCGGACGCGCCGCAACCGCCCGGCCCGCCGCACGCGCACGACGCGCCTGTATTGCGTTCGTATTGCGCCGGAATCGCGGCCCCGGCTCCGACCGTGGCGGACATGATGAACGGAACCCGTGCGGCGCGGCATGCCCGCATGAAAATAAACCCGCGAGATTTCGTCACGTCCGGACCCGATTGTTTCGGGCGGCCGCGCGGCGTCGCCGCGTGCGGAACAATCCGCCGCGCTGCTGCGTTCCGGCGCGTCGCGAGCGGGTAACGCCCGATGCTGATGGGCGGCGTGTTCGCTACACTCTTTCCCTTACCTTTCTCAGTCAAGGAGCCGCGCATGGCCGATCTCTCACTGTATTCGGGCTATGAGGCGCTGCACGTGCAGCGCCGGCCGCACGGGATCCTCGAGATCGTGATGAGCGGCGCCGGCACGAATCGCAGCGGCCTCGCCACGGCGGACGAGCGCATGCATCGCGAGCTGGCCGATATCTGGCGCGACGTCGATCGCGATCCCGAGACCCGCGTCGCGGTGATCCGCGGCGAAGGCAAGGGCTTTTCGGCGGGCGGCGATCTCGCGCTCGTCGAACAGATGGCGAACGATTTCGAGGTGCGCGCGCGGGTCTGGCGCGAGGCGCGCGACCTCGTCTACAACGTGATCAACTGCGGCAAGCCGATCGTGTCGGCGATGCATGGGCCGGCCGTCGGCGCGGGGCTCGTCGCCGGGCTGCTGGCCGATGTGTCGATCGCCGCGAAAAGCGCGCGCATCATCGACGGCCATACGCGCCTCGGCGTCGCCGCGGGGGACCACGCGGCGATCGTCTGGCCGCTGTTGTGCGGGATGGCGAAGGCGAAGTACCACCTGCTGCTGTGCGAACCGCTGAGCGGCGGGGAAGCGGAGCGGATCGGGCTCGTGTCGCTCGCGGTCGACGATGCGGACCTGCTGCCGAAGGCGTACGAGGTCGCGGAGCGGCTCGCGCACGGCTCGCAGACGGCGCTGCGCTGGACCAAGTACGCGCTCAACAACTGGCTGCGGATGGCCGGCCCGACCTTCGATGCGTCGCTCGCGCTCGAATTCATGGGATTCTCGGGGCCGGACGTGCACGAGGGCATCCGTTCGCTGCGCGAGCGCCGCGCTCCCGATTTCTCCGGCGGCGCGCCGTTCTGAAACCCGGCGCGCGGCCCGCGCGCTATGATCGGGGCCGTGCGCCGCGCGCTCGTTGTCCGCCACATTCATCAGCAAGGATGACCGTATGACTGACACCACCGGTTCCTCACCGTTCGCCGGCTTCGCCGGTTTCCCGCCCGCGGGCCTGTTCGACAAGATGTGGGAGATGATGCGCCTGTCGCCGTTCGGCGGGATGGCCGGCTTGCCCGGCTCGGCGCAGGGCCTGCCGCCGTCGCTGTCGGCGATGTCCGACCTGATGGCGCCGCTCGCGAGCGTCGAGGAACTCGACAAGCGCATCACCGACCTGCGCGCCGTCGAGCAATGGCTGAAGCTCAACCTGAACATGCTGCAATCGGCGATCCAGGCGCTCGAGGTGCAGCGCGCGACGCTCGCCACGCTGCGCGCGTTCGGCGCGCTCGCGCAGTCGTCGATGGAGGCCGCCGAGGCGGCCGTCGCGAGCGCCGAGCCCGGCGTCGCGCCGCCGTCCGCCGCCGGGGCGCCGGCCGCCGAGGCCACGGCCGGCGCGGGGCCGGAATCGGCCGGGCAGACGCCCGAGGCATTCGACCCGGCCGGCTGGTGGAATCTGTTGCAGTCGCAGTTCAACCAGCTCGCGAGCTTCGCGATGACCCAGCCGGGCGCGGCGGCCGCGCCGGCGTCCCCTGCCGGCAAGGAGCCGGCGGCCAGGCAGGCCGCCCCTAAGCCGGCGGCCGCGAAACCGGCGGCCGCGCGGCGCACGGCGTCGCCCCGGCCGGGCGCGGCGGCCGAGCCGCCCGCCGAGGGCGCCCCCCGCGCCGCGAAGAAAGCGGCGAAGCGGAGCGCGTGATGCGCGGCGCCGGGCTCCGCTGAGGCGCGCATGCGGCTCGCGCTCGTGCTGATGGGCGGCGGCGCGCGCGCCGCGTATCAGACCGGCGTGCTGAAGGCGCTGGCCGAGATCGCGCGCGCGGCCCTGCCGGATCGGCGCGAATTGCCGTTCGCGGTGATCTGCGGTTCGTCGGCGGGCGCGATCAACGCGACGTCCCTCGCGAGCCACGCCGACGATTTCGAGCACGGCGCCCGCCGCCTGCTCGCGTTCTGGGAGCAACTGCGCGCGGACCACGTGTACCGCACCGACTGGCTCGGCATCGCGGCCGCCGGCGCGCGCTGGCTCGCGGCGATGAGCGTCGGCTGGGCCGCGCGCCGCGCACCGCGCGGCCTGCTCGACAACAGTCCGCTCGCGCACCTGCTGCAGCGCGAGCTGAACTTCCACCGGATCGAGCAGATGCTGGAGGCGCGCACCCTGCATGCGTTGTCGGTGACGGCGCTCAGCTATACGAGCGGCCGCCACCTGACCTTCTACCAGGCGAGCGAGCCGATCCACGCGTGGCGGCGCGCGCAGCGCACGGCGCGCATGGTGGACCTGTCGGCCGCGCACCTGCTCGCGTCGTCGGCGATCCCGTTCGTGTTCCCGGCGGTGCCGCTCGTGCTGGACGGCCAGATCGAATATTTCGGCGACGGCTCGATCCGCCAGATCGCGCCGCTGTCCCCCGCGATCCACTTCGGCGCGGACCGCATCGTGGTGGTCGGCGCCGCCGCGGCGCGGCCCGAGGTGCCGGCCTTGAACGGCGGCGGGCGCGGCTACCCGTCGCTCGCGCAGATCGGCCAGCAGGTGCTTGCGAGCGTGTTCCTCGATTCGATCGGCACCGACATCGAGCGGATCGAGCACATCAACGGCGTGATCGAGCACCTGCCGCACCATGTGGAACCCGAAAGCGGCTGGCGGCACGTCGACGTGCTCGCGATCGCGCCGTCCGAGCGCATCGAGCTGATCGCGGCGAAGCACCTGAAGCGCCTGCCCCTGTCGGTGCGCGGGCTGCTGGGCGCGGTGGGCGGCAACCAGCCGGCCGGCGCGTCGTTCGCGAGCTACCTGCTGTTCGAGTCCGAATTCGCGCGCGAGCTGGTGGCGCTGGGCTATCGCGACGCGCTCGGCCAGCGCGAGGCGCTGGCCGGCTGGATCGCGCAGGCGGATGCGCCGCGCGCGCCGCGCGGCGCGGGCAATCACGGGGCCTGACCGCCGGGTTGCATTTACGCGACGCTTTCGGCCGACTTTCGGTGCGGCGCTTTGCCGCAGCGGCGTCAATCGGGGCGAATCCGGTGTCGCGGATCGGTCATGGTCGCGTGCTATCATGGCCGCCGCCGAATACACCATATCGAGCAGCCCGCCGCGCCCCCGTCCTGGACGGCTGCGCGAGCAGGCCCGACAACGAAGCCGGCAGGACGCCGGCGTCTTCACAGGCACGCGCGGGCGGCTCCGCTTCAGCGGATTGCTTCGTGCGGCTTGCCCCACAGCGGCTGCAAGGCCGCCCGCAATCGGTGCGAAACCTGCATCCGCGGGCTGGTTTGGCGCGTAAAATTATTGACTTGGTTGCGAGAGCGCCCCTGCACCGGGCGGTGTATCCGCAACAATCTCGTTTAGATGTCGCATTGCGCAGAACAGGGGTGGGACCATGAACACCATGCTTTATCCGGAACTTTACAAATCGCTCGAAGCTGTCCGCTGGGATATGGAGAAGGACATCCCGTGGGACAAGTTCGACGCGTCGCTGCTGACGGATGAGCAGGCGAGGACGATCAAGATGAACGCGATCACCGAGTGGTCGGCGTTGCCCGCGACGGAGATGTTCCTGCGCGACAACCACCACGACAGCGATTTCTCGGCATTCATGAGCGTCTGGTTCTTCGAGGAGCAGAAGCATTCGCTGGTGCTGATGGAATACCTGCGCCGCTTCAAGCCGGAGATGATGCCGACCGAGGAGGAGCTGCACGCGGTGCGCTTCGAGTTCGATCCGGCGCCGCCGCTGGAAACCCTGATGCTGCACTTCTGCGGCGAGATCCGCCTGAACCACTGGTATCGCCGCGCGGCCGAGTGGCACACGGAGCCCGTGATCAAGCACATCTACGAGACCATCTCGCGCGACGAGGCGCGTCACGGCGGCGCGTACCTGCGCTACATGAAGAAGGCGCTCACGAACTGCGGCGACGTCGCGCGCGCGGCGTTCGCGAAGATCGGCGTGCTGATGGCGTCGGCGCGCCGCACCGAGAAGCCGCTGCACCCGACCAACCTGCACGTGAACCAGGCGCTGTTCCCGCGCGACACGGTGCAGTCGCGCCTGCCCGATCCGGAATGGCTCGAGCGCTGGCTCGACGAGCAGATCCGTTTCGACGGCGAGTGGGAGAAGAAGGTGGTCGAGCGGATCCTGCACAATCTGTCGATCCTGTTCGAACGCACCTTCGCGACCGCGCAGGAACTGAACCGCTATCGCAAGGAAGTCACCTTGCGGCTGCAGGCGGAAACGGGCTCGATTCAGCCGGCCTGACGCGCCGGCCGCGTCCGGAAAGCCCGCCGGTTCCGCCCGCGGGCTTTTTCTTTGGGCGCCGCGTTTGCCGCGGCCCCTCTCATCACCGCACGGAAATGCCTATGCCCGCCTCCTTCGAACGCAAGCTGATCACCCGCGACGCACTGGCCGCGCTGCGAGCGTCGCTGAACGGGCCCGTCGTGTTCACGAACGGCGTGTTCGACATCCTGCATCGCGGCCACGTCACCTATCTGGCCGACGCGAAGGCGCTCGGCGCGACCCTGATCGTCGGGGTGAACAGCGACGCCTCGGTGCGCATGCTCGGCAAGGGCGACGACCGGCCGATCAATCGCCAGGAAGACCGGATGGCGCTGCTCGCCGCGCTCGAATGCGTGGACTGGGTGGTGGGTTTCGAGGAGCAGACGCCGGTCGCGCTGATCGGGGCGCTGCGCCCCGACGTCCTCGTGAAGGGCGGCGACTACGACATGGATGCGCTGCCGGAATCGGCGCTCGTGCGCGGCTGGGGCGGCCGGGCGCTCGCGATCCCGTTCGAGTTCGAGCGCTCGACCACCGCCTTGCTGAAGAAGGTCCGCGCGCACGGCTGAGCCGCGCGCACGGCGCGCCAGCCCGGGGCGCGTCGCCCGGGGCGCGTCAGCCCGGCGCGGCCGAGGCGGGCGCGGCCGCGGAGGCGGCCCCCGGCGCGGAGGCCGGTGCAGCCGCCGAGGCGGCGTCGAGCGGTTCGGCGTCCAGGTTCGGCTGCTCGATCGGGCCGCCGACCACCGGCTGGTCCGCCGCCTGCGCGAGCGCGGTCACCCGCAGCGCGTCGGGGCGCACCTGTTGCGCGAGATGGCCGGGCTCGCGCGGGCCGGCCGCGGGCAACGGCCCGAACGTGCCGCGCATCACGACAAACGCGAGCATGTTGGCGAGAAACAGCACAGCTATCAGCCAGCGCAGCATCGTCAAGCCTCCCACCGGTTCGACCGGTTATCAGTCCTTGCAGCCCATGCCGGCGCGCCTGCCGCCGGCTCCTCGATGCTTCTCCCTCGACGCCGCGCGCGCCTCAGGCCGCCTGCGCGATCCGCGCGAGACCCGACAACACCAGTGAATCATGGCGCGTGTGCGCGAGGCTCAGCGCTTGTGCGATCGCATCGGCCGCGCCGCCCGACAGCACGACGCGGATCGGCGCGCGCCACGCGGCGGCGAGATCGCGCGCCGCGCGCTCGATCAGCCCGGCCTGCGCGTACAGGCAGCCGGCGGACAGCGCGTGCGGCGTGTCGACGGCGAACGGTTCCGCCGGCTGCGACGCCGCTGCGTCGAGCAGGCGCGTCGCGGCGTCGGCCGTCAGGGTCGGCAACTGCGCCGTGTGGGCGCCGAGCGCGCGCATCATCAGGCTCCAGCCCGGCGCGATCAGTCCGCCCGTGAAGCGGCCGTCGGCGCGCAAGGCTTCGAGCGTGGTCGCGGTACCGAAGGTGGCGATCAGCAGGTGTTCGTCCGGAAACGCCGCGCGCGCGCCGATCAGGCCCGCCCAGCGGTCGCTGCCCAGCTGGTCGGGCGTCGCGTAGCCGTTGACGACGCCGCATTGCGCGGTGCGCGCGCGGATCGTCGTGCGCGGCAGCGCGGGCCAGCGCGCGTCGAGCAGCGCGTCGAGCCGCGCCGCGACCTCGGGGCCGGCGACGTTGGAGATCCAGGCGCCGCGCGGCGCGGGCAGGGCCGACCAGTCGGGCGCGTCGCCGGGCGTGTGCCCGAACGCGCCGCCCGCGCCCAGCTCGCCGTCCGGCGCCGCGAGGGCCCACTTGATCCGGCTGTTGCCGGCGTCGATCAGCAGGACCGGGCCGTTCACGGACGACTCCCGGGCTCCCGCAGCGAGATGTCGCCGGCGGCGATCACCTGACGGCCGGTGGCGGTGTCGAGCAGCAACTGGCCCGTGTCGTCGACGCCCGTCGCGGTGCCGCGCGCGATCTCGACGCCTTGTTCGAGCAGCATGACCTCGCGGTCCGCATGCGCATGCAGCGCGTTCCAGCGCGCGCGGAACGGCGCGAACCCCTGCGTGCCGAACAGCGCGAGCGCGGGCGACAGTGCGTTGAGCGCGGCGGCGAGCGTATCGGTGAGGTTCGCGGCGGGCCACGCGGACGACAGCGCGGTGGGCGGCAGCCCGCTGGCGAGCGTCGCGTTGCTCGCGCGCAGCGCGGCGACGTCGGCCGCGACCGCTTCCGCGCCGCGCACGTTGATGCCGAAGCCGATCACGGCGGCGGTCGCGTCGCGGGTGTGCCAGACGGTTTCGATCAGGATGCCGGCGAGCTTGCCCGTGAGGCCGGTCGCGCCGTTCGCGGTGAAGGTGCCGAGCAGGTCGTTGGGCCATTTGAGCGCGACGCCGTGGCCGGCTTCGAGCGGCAGGGCCGAGAGCCCTTCGGCGAGCGCGACGCCGACCGCGAGGCTCAGGCCGCCGAGCTGCTCCACGGGGCGCGGCAGCACGCAGCCGACCGAGCACAGCAGCGCGTTGCCGGGCTGCGCGAACCAGGGGCGGCCCTGGCGGCCGCGGCCGGCGGTCTGTTCGTAGGCGACCCGGACGATCGGCCGGGGCAGCGCCTCGCGCGTGCGCGGCAGCGCCTTCAGTTGTTGCGCGAGGTCGGCATTGGTCGAGCCGGTGGCGGCGACGACATCGAGCGGCCAGGGCGGTTGCGCGGCGACGAGCAGCGAGCCGATGCGCACCAGATCGATGGTCGCGTGAGCGGGCAGGGGAGTGGCTGTCATGGCGGCTATTGTACGAGAGCCGACCGGGGGGCGCGACGGACGCGCGGATCGATCGGGCGAGGTCGGTGCGAGGCGCGCGCCGCTCGACGAATGCGGCGTCGAGCCCGCCTTTCACTTTCTTTTCGGCACGGGAGGCCCGAGCGTGCGAGGCCGTGTTCGCGCGCCCGCCGAGCGCGCAAGGCGCCGGCGGAGGATTTCAGCGACAGGCGGGGCGCTTCATGGTCT
>NZ_JBXAPG010000021.1:0-51814 GCF_058803765.1 Burkholderia sp. GW821-FHT14F03 | reverse complement strand
GCGCAAGGCGCCGGCGGAGGATTTCAGCGACAGGCGGGGCGCTTCATGGTCGAGGGCGCCGGCCGGTGCGACGCGTGCGACCGGGCCGCCGATGTCTTTTCGGCATGGGCGGCCCGAGCGTGCAGGCCGTGTTCGCGCGCCCGCCGAGCGCGCAAGGCGCCGGCGGAGGATTTCAGCGACAGGCGGGGCGCTTCATGGTCGAGGGCGCCGGCCGGTGCGACGCGTGCGACCGGGCCGCCGATGTCTTTTCGGCATGGGCGGCCCGAGCGTGCAGGCCGTGTTCGCGCGCCCGCCGAGCGTGCAAGGCGTCGGCGGAGGATTGCAGCGACAGGCGGGGCGCTTCATGGTCGAGGGCGCCGGCCGGCGCGACGCGCGCGACCGGGCCACCGATGTCCACCCTTGGTTCGACGACGACGGCGCCCCACCGCCCGCCGCCGTCGCCATGACCGGCACGGCGCTTTCCCGGCGCCCGGCTCGCCGCTGCCGCCACGCGCCGCCCGGACAGGCTCAGGGCGCGCTCACCGGATGCTTGAGCGCGTGCGCGGTCTCGATCCACTGGGCGTGGTACTCGGCCTCGTCGCGCGCGAGCCCCAGTTCGCCGTTGCGATACGCCATCGCGAGCGTCTGCACGGCCTCGGGCAACTCATGGTCGGCCGCGTGCCGGTACAGTTCGAGCGCGCGCGCCTCGTCGCGCGGCACGCCGCTGCCGTCGCGATAGGCGTTCGCGAGCATGAACTGCGCGGCCGGGATGCCCTGGCGCGCCGCCTGCTCGAACCAGCGCGCGGCGGCGGCCGGATCGGCCGGCGTGCCGTAGCCGCTGCGATACATGAGCCCGAGATAGTAGCCGGCGGCGGGGTCGCCCGCGGCCGCGACCGGGCGCAGCAGCGCCAGCGCGCGCGGGTAGTCGCGCGCGACGCCGCTGCCGAGCAGCAGCGCCTTGCCGAGCGCGAGCTGCGCGGTGCGCGCGCTGGCGGGCGCCTTGCCGTCGCGCGCGCCGCCATGCGCGGCGGTCTCCAGCCAGCCGAAGCCCTCGTCGCGCAGCCCCGGCTCGCGGGCGCCGAGCAGCGCGACGCCGAGCGCCGCCTGCGCGTCGCCCGAGCCGTGCCGCGCCAGCTCGCGCAGCTTCTGCAGCGCGCGCGGCTCGCTCGCCTGGGCGACCATCGCCTGCCATTCCTCGATCTGCGCGCGGCTGGCAGGCGCGGGCGCGCGAGCCGTCCAGCCGGCCGCCGCCACGCCGGCGGCGAGCACCGCCGCGAGCGCGAGCATGCCGGGCGGCGCGAGCCGCGCGCGCAGCAGGCGCCGCAGCGGGCTGCCCGCCGGCGAGCCGATCGTCACGAATTCAACGTTGCGCATCGCGTGCCTCATTGCGTCAGGTCGATTTCATAGGTCGCGAGGCTCTTGCCCGTGCCGTCGTCGGCCGCCACCTGCGTGATGCCGATCAGGCCGGCCTTGGTCGCTTCCGCGAGCAGGTTCGGCGCCGACGCGAACTGCACGTGCGCGACCGAACCGGCGAGCTTCGTGAAGCGCCAGCTGCGCGCCGAGCCATCGGCCGTGCGCGTGATGTTGACGCGCTTCTTGATGTACGCGATCAGCACGTCGCGGTTCGCATCCGGCGACGCGAAGATCGTCTTGCTGCCGTCGAGGCCCGGGAAGTTGCCGCCGCCGCTCGCGCGGTAGTTGTTGGTCGCGACGATGAACTGCGCGTTCGGATCGAGCGGCGCGCCCTTGTACAGCAGGTTCTTGATGCGGCCGCCCGGCGCCTGCGTGACGTCGATCTCGTAGCTCAGGTCGGCCGACGTGAACATGTCGAAGTTGTAGCCGGGGAAAGCGCTGACGAGCTTCTGCACGGTCGGCTTGGTCGGATCGATCGTGTTGAAGCGCTTCGCCGCGGTCTCGAGCCAGTTCTTCAGGTCCGCGCCGCTCACCTTCACCGCGTACACGGTGTTCGGGTACAGGTACAGGTCGGCCGCGTTGTTGATCGCGAGCGCGCCCGGCGCGACGTCGGTGAAGTCGTTGCCGCCGCCGAAGCCGCTCTTGAACGGCGCGCTCACCGACAGCACCGGCAGCGTCGCATACTGCGGCAGGTTGGCCTGCACGTAGGTCGCCACGTAGTCGGCCTGCGCCTCGTTGACGATCTGGATCGCGCCCGGATCGCCGACGTCGGCGAAGTAGCTGGTCATGCGGTAGTCGGTGCGGCCGACGGGCGTCTTCACGTAGTCGATGGTCGCCTGATGCTCGGTCGCGATCGCCTTCGACACCGACGGGTCGGCCGCCACGTACGACTTGTCGGCGTTCTGGATCGAGCGCGCCTCGACCGTGGTCTGCGACTTGTCGACGTTCCAGCGCTTGCCGTCATAGGCGAGCCCGAGCTTGATCACGCCGAGGTGCTTGCCCCAGAAGTTCGCCATCACGGTCGGCACGCCGTTGACCGTGCCCTTGACCTTGTCGACGCCCGGCAGGTTGAACTGGCCGACCGTGCTCGTCGCATCCGGGAACACCTGGTGCGAGTGGCCGATCAGCATCGCATCGATGCCCGGCACGGTGGACAGCCACCAGCTGCCGTTCTCCATCGTCGGCGAGTACGCCGAGTTGTCGAGGCCGCCGTGCGAGATCGCGACGATCAGGTCCGCGCCCTTCGCGCGCATTTCCGGCACGTACTGCTCGGCGGTTTCCTTCAGGCCGCGCGTGTAGACCTTGCCGTCGAGCCAGCGCTTGTCCCAGTTCATGATCGCGGGCGGCGTGAAGCCGATGATGCCGACCTTCACGGGCGCGCTCACGGTGCTGCCGTCGGGCGCCGTCGCGGTGACCGTCCGGGTGATGATCGTGTAGGGCTGGAACAGCGGCGCGTTGGTCTTCGCGCTCACCACGTTGGCGAGCACCTGCGGGAAATCCGGGCCCGCGCACTTCTTCTGCTGCGCCGGGTCCGGCATGCCGGCCACGTTGAAGGTGTTGCCCGTGACCTGCGACAGGTACGGCAGCCCGTAGTTGAATTCGTGGTTGCCGATCCCGCCGCCGTCGAACTTCGCCGCGTTCATCACCTTGTAGATCGCGAGCGTCTGGTCGCACGACACCGGGCTCACGAGCGCCTGGTAGTCGGCGAGCGCCGTGCCCTGGATCGTGTCGCCGTTGTCGAACAGCAGCGTGTTCGGATACTGCGCGCGCGCCTGCGCGATCAGCGTCGCGACCCGCTCGAAGCCGAGCGAGTTGTCGGCCGCGAGCTTGAAATAGTCGTACGACAGCACGTTGGTGTGCAGGTCGGTCGTCTCGAGCACCGCGACCGTCGCCTTGGTGCCGACGGCGGGCGCTTGCGCGGCGGGCGGCTGGGCGGGCGAGCTGGTGCCGTCGCTGTTGCAGGCGGCGAGGAACGCGAGGGACGCGAGCGCGGCGACGGCCGGCAGACGCGGGCGGGACAACGGCGGGAAGAGCATCGGATTTTCCTGTTCTGTGTGCTGTCTTGTCGTGCGGAAAAGAGAAGCGGCGCGCGGGCGCCGACGGCCGTCTATTCGGCGCGTGAGAGTATCGAAAGGAAACATGACGGCCGAATGAAAGTGCCATGATGGCTGTTCGGAAGCTGCGCGCCAGCTGGCAGGGCTGGCAGGGCCGCGGGCCGGAGCCGGGCAAATCGGCGCGTCGCGGGATGGCCCGGTTCGCTACAATGGCCGCTGTCATCGTTCTGTCCCGAATCGCCACTTGGATTTCCAGACACCTCCGGGCCTGTCGGTCGAGACCGGCAGCCAAGGCAAGACCGTGCGGCTTTCCGGCCAGTGGACGGCGCTCGCGCTCGCGCTCGATCGCGACCGGGGCGGCGCCGCGCGCCGCGTGGCCGGGCTCGCGCGCCATCCGGTGCGCGAGTGGGACCTGTCCGCCATCGAGCGGCTCGACCACGTCGGCGGCCAGGCGCTGTGGCGCGTGTGGGGCCACCGGCTGCCCGCCGACATCGCGCTGACCGACACCCAGCGGATCGTGTTCGAGCGGATCCAGCGGCTCGACGAGGGGCGCGAGCCGCCCGAGCCCGTCGTGCACGCCGGGCCGGTCACGCGCCTCGGGCTCGCGCTGTTCAAGTTCGGCGAGCACCTGCGCGGCGCGATCACGATGTTCGGCAGCGTGATGCTCGACCTGCTCGGGGTGCTGCGCCGGCCGCGCACGATGCCGTGGACCGAGTTCTCCGCGAGCATCTACAGCGCGGGCACGCAGGCGCTGCCGATCACGGCGCTCGTCGCGTTCCTGATCGGCATCGTGCTCAGCTACCTGTCCGCGCAGCAGCTGCAGATGTTCGGCGCGAACCGCTATATCGTGAACATCCTCGGGCTGTCGGTGATCCGCGAGCTGGGGCCGGTGCTGTCGGCGATCCTGGTCGCGGGCCGCTCGGGCTCGGCGATCACCGCGCGGATCGGCGTGATGCGCGTCACCGAGGAGCTCGACGCGATGCGCGTGATGGGGATCCCGCACGGCTTGCGGATCATCCTGCCGCGGGTGCTCGCGCTCGGCGTCGCGATGCCGCTCCTCGTGATGTGGACCAACATCGTCGCGCTGTCGGGCGGCGCGCTCGCCGCGAAGCTCGTGCTGGGCATCGACGTCAGTTACTTCGTGCGCTCGCTGCCGGGCGTGGTGCCGATCGCGAACCTGTGGATCGGGCTCGGCAAGGGCATCGTGTTCGGGATGCTGATCGCGCTCGTCGCCTGCCACTTCGGCTTCCGGATCAAGGCGAATTCGCAGAGCCTCGGCGAGGGCACGACGACCTCGGTCGTCACCTCGATCACGGTCGTGATCCTGGCCGACGCGGTGTTCGCGATCCTGTTCCAGAACGTGGGGCTCGGCTGATGGCGACCAACGACCTCGTGATCGAAGTGCACGACCTGTCGAAGCGCTACGGGCGCAACGTCGTGCACGAGCACCTGGATTTCGACGTGCGGCAGGGCGAGATCGTGTCGATCGTCGGCGGCTCCGGGTCGGGCAAGACCACGCTGGTGCGCCAGATCCTCGGGCTCGAACGGCCGACGTCCGGCACCATCAAGGTGTTCGGCCAGGACAACGCGACCATCGACGCGGATTCCGCGCGGGTCATGCGCAACCGGTCCGGCATGCTGTTCCAGCAGGGCGCGCTGTTCTCGTCGATGACGGTGTTCGACAACATCGCGCAGCCGCTGCGCGAGCTGGGCAAGATCCCGGAAGACCTGCTGCACGATATCGTGATGCTGAAGCTCGAGATGGTCGGGCTGCCGTGCAAGCATGCGTCGAAGATGCCGGCCGCGCTGTCGGGCGGGATGGTGAAGCGGGTGGGGATCGCGCGCGCGATCGCGCTCGAGCCCGAGCTGCTATTCCTCGACGAGCCGACGGCGGGCCTCGATCCGCAGGCGTCGGACGAATTCGTCGAGCTGATCGCGACGCTGCATCGCACGCTGGGCCTCACGGTCGTGATGGTCACGCACGATCTCGACACGATGGTCGCGCTGTCGACGCGGGTCGCGGTGATCGCGGACCGCAAGGTGCTGGTGGCCGCGCCCGTCGAGGCGGTCGCGAACGTCGATCATCCGTTCATCCACGAGTATTTTCTGGGCCTGCGCGGCCGGCGCGCGCTGCAGGCGTTGCCGCCCGAGCGGCGTGCGAAGCTGCCGAAGGCCGCGCTCGCGCCGGCGCTGTCGAGTGTCGAGTTGTAGACGACGAAGGAATTCCCGAATGGAAAACAAGTCACATGCGTTCTGGGCCGGGCTGTTCACGATCGGGTTGCTGTCCGCGATCGTGGGCGCGGTGTTCTGGTTCAACGTCGACCGCACCGTGCGGATCCCTTATGACCTGGTCGCGCGCACCAATGTCACCGGGTTGTTCCCGGACGCGGCGGTGCGCTATCGCGGGCTCGACGTCGGCAAGGTGCAGTCGATCAACTTCGATCGGGCGCACCCGGGCGAGATCGTGATCCGGATCCTGGTCGACAAGGACGCGCCGATCACGCGCTCGACCTTCGGCAGCCTGGGTTTCCAGGGCGTGACGGGCATCGCGTTCGTGCAGCTCGACGACACGGGCGGCGACGTGTCGCCGCTGCCGACCTCGACCAAGTCGGTCGCGCAGATCCCGATGCACCCGAGCCTGTTCGACCAGATCCAGCAGCGCGGCGACGAGCTGCTGCGGCAGATGGAAGTGGCGGCGAAGAGCGTCAACGCGATGCTTTCCGACGACATGCGCGCGCAGCTGCGCGCGACCGCGGCGAGCATGCAGCAGGCGGCGGACGGCGTGACCACCCTGACCCGGCAGCTCGGGCCGGCGGTCGCGCAGATGCCGGAGACGGTCACGCAGGTCAACCGCACGCTCGCGTCGGCGAATGCGCTCGTCGCGCCGGGCGGCCCGCTCGCGGCGAATCTCGACCGCGCCGGCAAGGCCGCCGAGCAGGCGGGCGCGGCGTTGTCGACGATGGACCAGACGCTGGCCGACCTGAACGCCCGGGTCCACTACGACACGCTGCCGCGCTTCAACACGCTGGCGACGAACGTGAGCGACGCGTCGCGCACGCTGAAGGACGTCGCGGGCGAGGTCGGGCGCAATCCGCGCAGCCTGCTGTTCGGCGCGCCGGGCGCGGCGCCGGGGCCGGGCGAGGCGGGCTTCGCCTGGCCGCAGGGCGCG
The DNA here is from genome assembly GCF_058803765.1 of Burkholderia sp. GW821-FHT14F03. Taxonomy (NCBI): domain Bacteria; kingdom Pseudomonadati; phylum Pseudomonadota; class Betaproteobacteria; order Burkholderiales; family Burkholderiaceae; genus Burkholderia; species Burkholderia sp. GW821-FHT14F03. The sequence continues at coordinate 45,199 of NZ_JBXAPG010000021.1, read as the reverse complement.
GCCGCCGGGCAGTGAGCGGCGGTGGGAAACAGAACCTTGTCTTTTGAAATGCAGGAACACGTCATGTCACCTTTTCCTCGCCGTCCGGCTCGCCCGGGCGCCGCGCTGCTCGCGGCGCTGACGCTCACGCTCGCGCTCGCGGGCTGCGCCGGTACGCCGGCCGCGCTGAGCAACATCCGCTACGACTTCGGCCCGGCGACGCCGGCCGCGTCGGCGGGCAGCGGGCCCGCGCTCAAGGTGCTCGACGTGACGGCGCCCGACGTGCTCGATTCGGACAAGCTCAACTACCGGCTCGCGTATGCGGACGCGCAGCGCCTCGCGTCCTACCGCGACAGCCGTTGGACCGCGCCGCCCGCGCAGTTGCTGACGCAGCGCCTGCGCGGCGCGCTGGCGCTGCGCGGCACGGTGCTGGAGGGCGCGGACGGCGTGCGCGCGCCGGTGCTCAAGGTCGAGCTCGACGAATTCGAGCAGGTGTTCGACGGCCGCTCGGAAAGCCATGCGGCGGTGACCGCGCGCGCGACGCTGACGCGCGACGGCAAGGTGCTGAGCCAGCGCACGTTCGTCTCGCGCGCGCCGTCGAGCACGCCCGATGCGGCGGGCGGCGCGCGCGCGCTGGCGACCGCGAGCGACGAGCTGGTCGCGCAGCTGGTGGCCTGGCTCGGCGTGCAGACCTACGCGGCCGCGCCGTGACGGGCGCGGCGGCTGCGCGGTCCGGATGAAGCCCGGCGCGGGCCGCCGTTCGACGCTCGCGCGGCAGGCGCTCGCCGTGTACGCGGCGCTGATCGTCTATGCGTCGCTGTCGCCGTTCTCCGGATGGCGCTCGCTCGGCGTGGGGCCGTTCGACTACGTGCTCGCGCCGATGCCGCGCTACGTGACGACGTTCGACGTCGTCACCAATATCCTCGGTTACCTGCCGTTCGGCGCGCTCGCGGTGCTGTCGCTGTATCCGCGCTGGCGCGGCGCGCGCGCCGTGCTCGCGGCGGGCCTCCTCGGCGTGCTGCTGTCGGCGGCGATGGAGGCGCTGCAAACCTACTTGCCCGCGCGCGTATCGTCCAACCTCGACCTGGCGGCCAATGCGGGCGGCGCGCTCGCGGGGGCGCTGCTCGCCGCGCCGGCGGCGGGCGCGCTGATCGAGCGCGGCCTGCTGCGGCGGGTGCGCGACGCGTGGTTCGACGCGGAGGCGTCGACGCCTTTGTTCATCGCGGCGCTGTGGCCGTTCGCGGTGTTGTTTCCCTCTCCCTGGCTGTACGGGCTCGGCGACTGGCCGGCGGCGCTGTGGGCGCGCACGGATGCGTCGATGCGCGGCGCGCTGCTCGATTGGCTGCCGCCCGCCTGGCAGGTGGCGCGCTGGCCGGAGCGGCTCGACGGCTGGCTCGGCGCGTCGGGCTGGGATGCGCTGGTGGCGGGACTGGGACTTGCCGGGGCGCTGCTGCTCGCGTCGCTCGCGATGCGTCCGGACGCGCCGCGCGTGCGGCTGCTGGCCGGCTACGCGGCGCTGGCGCTGGGCTTGAAGGCGGCGGCGGCGTATCTGCAGGCGCGCGGCGGCTTGCGCTTCGAATGGGCCGCGCCCGGCGCGTGGCTGGGGATGGGGTCGGCGCTCGCGGTGGCGTGGCTCGCGCTGCCGCTCGGGCGGCCGGCGCGGGTCGGGCTCGCGACGCTCGCGCTGGCGGCGGCGGTGGCGCTGGTGAACCTGCTGCCGGTGGATCCGTTTTTCGAATACACGCTGTCCGACTGGCGGCAGGGCCGCTATGTGCATTTCAACGGGATCGCGCACTGGCTCGCGTGGAGCTGGCCCTATGCGGCGCTCCTGTGGCTCGCGACGCAGATCGAGCGCGGCTGGCTCGGGCGGCGCGGCTAGCGTCAGCGGGCGGGCGAGCGGCTCGCTATAATCGGGCGTTCCCGAATTCCAACCATTCCCACTCTACCGGCGCCGACGTCGCGCCCGATCGCCCACATCATGGATGCCTACTACCAACACCACGTCTTTTTCTGCCTGAACCAGCGCGAGGCGGGCGCGGAACGCCCGAGCTGCGCGAACTGCGATGCGCAGACGATGCAGGAATACGCGAAGAAACGCGTGAAGGAGCTGGGGCTCGCCGGCGCCGGCAAGGTGCGCATCAACAAGGCGGGTTGTCTCGACCGTTGCGAGGAAGGGCCGGTGATGGTCGTGTATCCGGAAGGGACGTGGTACACGTATGTCGACAAGAACGATATCGACGAGATCGTCGAGTCGCACCTGCGCGACGGTCAGGTGGTGGAGCGGCTCCGGATCTGAGCGCGGGTCGCGGGTTTCGAGTGGTGGAGTGTGAAGTGAACGAGACAGCAGCATGAACGTACATACGCAGAAGTCCCTGATTGCCGGCCCGGTCGGCGAGATCGAGATCGCCGTGGACCTGCCCGACGCCGTGCGCGAAAACGGCGAGGCGCCGCGCGGCATCGCGCTCGTCGCGCATCCGCATCCGTTGTTCGGCGGGACCATGGACAACAAGGTCGCGCAGACGCTGGCGCGCACGCTCGTGCAGCTCGGGTACGTGGTCTATCGATCGAATTTCCGCGGGGTCGGGGCGACGCAGGGAGCGCATGACAACGGCGTCGGCGAAGCGGACGACCTGCTTGCCGTGATCGCGCACATGCGCGCGCAGGGCGCGTATGCGCAGATGCCGCTCGTGCTGGCCGGGTTTTCGTTCGGAACCTTCGTGCTGTCGCATGTCGCCGAGCGGCTGCGCGGGGCCGGGCAGGCCGTCGAGCGCATGGTGTTCGTCGGGACGGCGGCCAGCCGGTGGCAGGTCGCGAACGTGCCCGAGGATACCGTCGTCATTCACGGCGAGGTCGACGAGACGGTGCCGATCTCGGCCGTTTATGACTGGGCGCGGCCGCAGGAATTGCCCGTGGTCGTCATTCCCGGCGCGGAGCATTTCTTTCACCGCAAGCTGCATGTGCTGAAGCGGATCATCGTGGCGGCGTGGCGCTAGGTCCGCCTCGCGCCGCCGCCCCGATGCGCGCGACTCAGGACCCGGCCGGGGGCGCGTCGTCCTGCACGGAATCGGCCCGTTTGCGCGCCGTCCGGGTCAGATCGGACTGAGTCAGGTCGCCGCCGAAGTGATCGACCAGTTTCTGTGAAAGACGCGTGTCGTCGCTGTTGGCATATTGCCCCGGAAACAGCGGGCCGACCTTGTAATCCTGGTCCTCGAAGCGGGTGACGACGAACTTGGGCGTGTGGTCGGGGTTTGCCGCGACGGCTTCGGTCGCGACGGTGTCCCGGTTGACCTCGGTGGTTTCGCATACGTCGCAGGGCGGCTTGGTGCCCGCCACGTAAAGATCGATGGGCTTCGTCGACGCCATTTTCCGCTGCTCGGGCGTGAGGGGCGGCGCGGTGGCGTCGGGCTCCTCGAGCTCGTGGAACTGCCGCCTGGCCTCCGTTTCCAGCGCGGGCTGATTGCGCTGGACGTGCTCGATGATGCGCTGTTCGGCGTGCTGCATGATGCGCGTGGAATCGGTCGCCCGTCCCGGCGCCATCATGATCTTGCCGTCAGCCTCGCTGCTGCGCAGCGCGTCCCGCAACTGCGTCAGCAGATGCTTGACGCGATTGCGCTGGACCGCGCTCAGGTTCAGGCCGTGCGACGGATCGGTCGACGCGCCGGAGGACGTGGACGCGTTGATCTCGGCTTCCGCGCGGTCGAGATGCGCCTTGAATTTATCGGGTTCGTTGACGAAGGCGAGCAGTTTATTCAGGTGGCGCTCCTCCTGCTGGCTGATGCGCGCGTTTTCCTGCAGCTTGGGCAGTTGGACGGCATGGGCGTCTTCCCGAAGCTTGGCCCCCGTCACGTCCCGGAGTTCCTTGGTCAACGTCGCCACGAGCGCCGTCCGGTCCGCGCCGGGCGCCGTATATTTTTCCGCGAGATTCTCTATCTGGCTGCGTTGCGTCGCCGCAGCCGTGCGGAATTGCGCCAGGCCGTTTGTCAGTGCCGCGGTATCGGCGGCGGGCGCGCGAATCTGGGTGAGGAGGTGGTGGGTGGCGGCTTCGTCGTGGGGCTGCCATTTCAACGTTTCAAGCTGCCCCATGTGGGTGTCCAGGTTCTGGTTGGAGAACCCGTTCTGATTGGCGAACAGATCGTGAAGCGCCCGGCCGGACTGCTCCGCGTCGGTGCGGAGCGCCGTGACATCCGCCGCGAGCGAGATTTTCTCGTCGGCGGTCCGTCCATATTTTTCAGCCAGCCCGTTGAGTTCTCCGTCGGCATGGGCATGGGCGGCATGGGCCGCCGCGCCGTGGCCGACGCAGTTCGTCACGAGCTGGGACGTTTCTTCGGCTTTCGTCCTGGTTGCGTTGACGATCTGCGTGCGGTCCGCTTCGTTGTTGATGATCTTGTGCAGTTGCGCCTTGAGCAAGGTGTCCGCGTCCGAGGCCGCATTGGTTCCCAGGTACACCGTGCCGTTGAGCACCGACGCCTGGACTTCCGGGGTGGTTCTCCTGGGAGTCGCCTGTTTCGCGGCCAGCAAGGCGGTCGTCGCGGTCCAGCGCAGCGCCTGGGGCACGCGCGCCTGGCCCTGGTAGCGCGTCAGCGAATCAAGCATGTGCGCCGTGCCCGCGGGCGGATTGCGCTGCGCGACCTTGGCGTTGTCGACCGGATGCTTGCCGTCGGAACGGTTGGCGTTGGGCTGGAAATCCGCCGGCATGTACCGATCGATCTGGACGGCGTTGTGGGCGGTGGGGGATTTGAGCATCGCGAATCGTTCCTTGTCTGGAAGAAATCCCGACAGGATGCAGCGGCGAGGCGCGCGCAGGTCGCCGCACGCGAACCGCCGGCCGCCCAGGCGAAGCCAATGCGGCGCGGCGCCGATGTGCGCCGGGCGTTTCGCCCGGCAGCCGGATCGGCCGGGCCGAACCTCGGCCCCTTCGTTTCGATGCGCAATAATCTCGGCCGATGTTGACCGATACGCGTCGCGACGCGTATCGGCCTGCTTGCCGGCGCCGCCGCACGCCCGGGTTCGCCTCGCAACCCCACGTATAATGCCCAGGTTCCAAGCGCCGCCCGGCTGGTCCGGCCGGATCCGCCGCCCGGTCCGCGGCCCGCGCGCCTCCCGTGCGCCCAGCCCGCGAACCGATCGTCCCGCGATCTGTCCAACCGGCGCGTTTCGCCCGCTCCGCCTCCCGCGAACGCCGAAACGCCCGCCGCCCGGCTCTCAACCGCGCACCCCGTGCGCTGCACTTTCTGCCTGAATCGACCATGCGTTTGTCTTCCTTCGGCCTCACGTCCCTCGCCTCCACCACCACCCTCGCGCTCGCCGCCCGCAATGTCGCCCTCGGCATCGCGCTGCCCGCCGCGCTCGTGTCGACGATCGCCGTCGCCGAAGCCAAGCCCGCCGCCAAGGCCAAGGCGCCCGCCGCGCCCGCCGCTGCCGAGCCGACCGGCGCGCCCGCGACCTTCATGCCCGGCGCCGTGCCCCCGCCCGGCGTCAACGCGCGCTCGTGGGTCCTCGTCGATGCGTCCAGCAATCAGATCCTCGCCTCCGGCAACGCCGACGAGCGCATCGAGCCGGCCTCGCTCACGAAGCTCATGACCGCCTATCTGGTGTTCGAGGCCCTCGACGCGAAGAAGATCTCGATGGAGCAGATCGTCACGCCGAGCGAGGCGGTCCGCCGCGTCGGCCGCGACGAATCGCGCATGTTCATCGAAGCCAACAAGCCGGTCTCGGTGCACGACCTCGTCTACGGGATGATCATCCAGTCCGGCAACGACGCGGCCATCGCGCTCGCCGAGCTGGTCGGCGGCAGCGAAGCCCAGTTCATCAACATGATGAACACCGAAGCCCAGCGCCTCGGCATGAAGAGCACCCGCTTCGCCGACGTGAACGGCATGCCCGATCCGCAGCACTACACGACGGCCAACGACCTCGCGACGCTCTCGACCCATCTGATCCGCGATTTCCCCGACTACTACAACATCTTCTCGGTCAAGGAATTCACGTACAACAAGATCAAGCAGCCGAACCGCAATCGCCTGCTCTGGATCGATCCGACCGTCGACGGCCTCAAGACCGGCCACACCCAGGCAGCCGGCTTCTGCCTGATCGCGTCCGCGAAGCGGCCGCTGCCGGGCGCGTCGGAAGGCAACCGCCGCCTCGTCACGGTGATGATGGGCGAGGTCAAGGAAAGCGACCGCGTCCAGGACAGCATGAAGATGCTGAACTACGGCTACAGCGCGTTCGACGCCGTGCGCCTCTACAAGGCCGGCCAGGCGATCGAAACCCCGCGCATCTACAAGGGCAAGAGCAACACGGTCCAGGTCGGCGTGCTGAAGGACCAGTCGATCACCGTGCCGAAGGGCATGGGCGACAAGGTCAAGCCGGAAGTCGATCTCAACGCCCCGCTGATCGCGCCGCTCGCGCAAGGCCAGCAGGTCGGGACGGTCAAGCTCGTCGCCGACGGCAAGACGCTCGCGCAATTCCCGATCGTCGCGCTCGAAGCCGTGCCGGAAGCCGGTCTCCTCGGCCGGATCTGGGATTCGATCCTGCTGATGTTCAGCAAAAAGAAGTAAGCTACGCGGAGTCTTCCTTCCGATCCCTTCTCGAGCCCAACCGTCATGAGCCAAGCTGATTTCGATCCGGTCGTTTACCTGAGCGTGTCGTCTCACGTGCAACGCGTGCCGCTGTCCGAGGCGCGCATTCCGGTCCTCGACCGCGGCTTCATCTTCGGCGACGGCATCTACGAGGTCGTGCCGGCCTACGCGCATGAAGGCGGCCGCGCGCCGTTCCGGATCGCGCAGCATCTCGCGCGCCTTGAACGCAGCCTCAAGAAGATCGGCATCGAGAATCCGCACGACGAGGCCGGCTGGCGCGCGCTCATCGACGCGTCGCTCGAAGCGAACGCCGCCGCGCTCGGCGAGGGCCGCCATGCGCTCGTCTACATCCAGGTGACGCGCGGCGTCGCGAAGCGCGGCCACGCGTTTCCGGCGGGCGCCGTGCCCACCGTGTTCATGATGGTCAGCCCGCTGAGCCTGCCGAGCGCCGAGGTGCGCGCGCGCGGCGTGCGCTGCGTGACCGCCGAGGATCGCCGCTGGCTCCATTGCGACATCAAGTCGACGTCGCTGCTCGGCAATGTGCTGATGGCCCAGCATGCGGTCGAGCACGATGCGTTCGAGACGATCCAGCTGCGCGACGGCCACGTCACCGAATGCTCGTCGGCCAACGTCTGGATCGTGAAGAACGGCGAGCTGCTCGCGCCGCCGCGCAGCAACAAGATCCTCGAAGGGATCCGCTACGAGCTCGTCGAGGAGCTCGCGAACGCATGCGGCATCCCGTTCGTCTCGCGCGACATCAACGAGGCCGAGCTGCGCGCGGCCGACGAGATCATGATCACGTCGGCCACCAAGGAAATCCTGCCCGTGACGCTGCTCGACGATCTGCCCGTGCAGGGCGGCACGCCCGGGCCCGTCTACGCGGCGCTGTACGAGGCCTATCAGCGCGCGAAGACGCGCGAGCTGGAACCTGTCTGACCTTTTTGCCGGAGTATCACCATGACCGAACCCACCAAGACCGTCGAAATGACCGGCGCGATCGAGGCGCGCAAGGACTCGCTGCTGGAGTTCCCGTGCGACTTCCCGATCAAGATCATGGGCAAGGCGCATCCCGAGTTCAAGGACACGATCTTCAAGGTCGTGAGCGTGCACGACAACGAAATCGACCTCGAGAAGATCGAGGAGCGCGTGTCGAGCGGCGGCAACTACACGGGCCTCACGATCACCGTGCGGGCCACGAGCCAGGCGCAGCTCGACACCATCTATCGCGCGCTCACCGGCCATCCGATGGTCAAGGTCGTGCTCTGATCCTGCGCGTCATACCTGCCGGCGCGCGGCGGCGTCCGCCGCGCGCCGCGCCTCCAGTCCCGCGCACTCCAGCTTGAAGCGCGCGATCTCCTCCAGCAGCCAACGCCGGAACGCCTGTACCCGCGCGGTGCGCAGCATCGGCTCCGGGCACACGAGGAAGTAGTGCCACGGGCTCGGCCCATCGATATCGAACAAGCGCACGATCCGTCCGAGCGCCAGCTCGTGGATCGCCAGCGAGCGCCGCACGAGCGCGATGCCCTGGCCGTCGATCGCCGCCTGCAGCAGGTTCGATGAATCCTGGTACAGCACGCCGCGGCGCGGTTCGGTCAGCGTATCGAGGCCCGCCGCGTCGAACCACGGCCGCCACAGCTCGTCGTTCGAGCGCAGCAGCGCGTAGCGCGGCAGGTCCGCGGGCGTGCGCGGCAGCACGCCGCCGTTCAGGGTCGGCGCGCAGACCGGGAAAAACGCCTCCTCGAGCAAGGGCTCCACGTACAGCCCCGGATAGTCGCCGGTGCCGAAGCGGATCACCGCGTCGACGTCGTCGCGCGAGAAATCGGTGAGCACGTTGGTCGACTGCAATTCGAGATCGATTTCCGGATGCCGTTCGATGAAGGGGCCGATCCGCGGCGTCAGCCAGCGCGCGGCGAACGACGACAGCATCGACACCACGAGGCGCCGCTCGCGATCGCTCGCGCGCACGTCGCGGGTCGCGTCGGCGAGCATGATCAGCGCGGTGCGCACCTGCTGCGCATAGCGGCTGCCCGCCTCGGTCAGCTGCAGGCGCCTGCCGTGACGCAGGAACAGCGGCGTGCCCAGGTCCGACTCCAGCGCGCGCACCTGATGGCTCACCGCGCCGTGCGTGACGAACAGCTCGTCCGCCGCGCGCGAGAAACTGCCGTGGCGCGCGGCCGCCTCGAATACCCGGAGCGCATTCAGCGCAGGCAGCTGGCGTAAGTCCATTTGCTAATTTTTCTCACAAGGCGGTGAAAATAGATCGTTTGGTGCAAGTCGTTGATCCATATACGATTGGAGCCATTGAAGCAGATTTGTCGGAGACTGTCATGAGAGAGATTTCCTCAAGCATTACCTTCGAAATCCAGGCCGGCGAGACGATTCCGCTGCGGGTCGCGCGCAGCACCCGGCTGAGCGTGCAGGGCGGGGTGGTGTGGGCCACGCGCAGCGACGATGTCGACGATTACTTCCTGGTGGCGGGCGAGGGCCTGAAGCTGCGCCGCGGCGAGCGCCTGTGGCTCAGCAGCGACGGCCGGGCAAGCGCCTGCGTCGCGTTCTCGGTGGCGCTGCCGGTGCGGCAGGCGGCCGTGTCGGGCGTGAAGCGCGCGCTCGCGCGCGTCGCCGGCTGGTTCGGCGACGACTGGCGCACGGTCTGACTCCATCGGCCGCCGCGGCGGCCGGTGATTCGTCCCCTTCATAGGCCGGCGGCGCGGGTGGGATTTCGGTAAACTATCGCCCATGTCTGCCTCGCCGGTCGTTCCCCCTCCCTCCGTTTCCGCCCCGCCGCCCGTCACGGTCCGCTGGCTCGGCGTCGAGCCCTACCCGGTCAGTTTCGATGCGATGCGCGCGTTCACCGAGGCGCGCACGGCGGACAGCGGCGACGAAATCTGGGTGGTCGAGCATCCGCCCGTCTACACGCTCGGCCAGGCGGGCGACCCCGCCCACCTGCTGGTGGCCGACAGCGGCGTGCCGCTCGTCAAGGTCGACCGGGGGGGGCAGATCACCTATCACGGCCCCGGCCAGATCGTCGTCTACCTGCTGCTCGACTTGCGGCGGCGCAAGCTGATGGTGCGCACGCTCGTCACCCGGATCGAGGATGCCGTGCTGGAAACCCTCGCGGCGTATAATCTCGCGTCGGTTCGCAAGGCGGGCGCGCCCGGGATCTATGTGGCATCCGGCCCTCACGAGGGCGCCAAGATCGCGGCGCTGGGCCTCAAGATCCGCAACGGCTGCAGCTATCACGGCCTGAGCCTCAACGTGAAGATGGACCTCCGGCCGTTCCTCGCGATCAACCCCTGTGGTTACGCGGGGCTCGAAACGGTCGACATGGCGAGCGTGGGCGCGACGGCCGGCTGGGACGAGGTCGCCCGCACGCTGGTGGCCCGTCTGATCGCCAACCTCGACGGCGCAACCGCGGCCGCCGTATTGCCGCAGGCACTGGAACAATCGAATGACTGACCTTATCGCTACCTCCGCATCGGCCGATCCGGCCGCCGCCTACGATCCGACCGCCAAGCAGAAGGCGCAGGCGAAGACGGCGCGCATCCCGATCAAGATCATCCCGATCGAGAAGCTGAAGAAGCCGGAGTGGATCCGCGTGAAGGCGGCCACCGGCAGTTCGCGCTTCAACGAGATCAAGACGATCCTGCGCGAGCACAACCTGCATACGGTGTGCGAGGAAGCGAGCTGCCCGAACATCGGCGAGTGCTTCGGCAAGGGGACGGCGACCTTCATGATCATGGGCGACAAGTGCACGCGCCGCTGCCCGTTCTGCGACGTCGGCCACGGCCGCCCCGATCCGCTCGACGTCGAGGAGCCGAAGAACCTCGCGCGCACGATCGGCGCGCTCAGGCTCAAGTACGTGGTGATCACGAGCGTCGACCGCGACGACCTGCGCGACGGCGGCGCGGGCCATTTCGTCGAGTGCATCCGGCAGGTGCGCGAGCACTCGCCCGAGACCCGCATCGAGATCCTCACGCCGGATTTCCGCGGCCGTCTCGATCGCGCGCTGCAGATCCTCAACGCCGCGCCGCCCGACGTGATGAACCACAATCTCGAAACGGTGCCGCGCCTTTACAAGGAAGCGCGCCCCGGTTCGGACTACGCGCACTCGCTCAAGCTGCTCAAGGATTTCAAGGCGCTGCACCCGGACGTCGCGACCAAGTCGGGGCTGATGGTCGGTCTCGGCGAGACGCCGGAGGAAATCCTCCAGGTGATGCGCGACCTGCGCGAGCACGACGTCGACATGCTGACGATCGGCCAGTACCTGCAGCCGTCCGAGCATCACCTGCCGGTGCGCGAGTACGTGCACCCGGACACCTTCAAGATGTACGAGGAAGAGGCGTACAAGATGGGCTTCACGCACGCGGCGGTCGGCGCGATGGTGCGTTCGAGCTATCACGCGGATCTGCAGGCGCACGGCGCCGGCGTGGTGTAAGCCGCGCGCAGCGTTTCCGTTGCGCCGCACCGAGAAAGGCCCGCAGCGATGCGGGCTTTTTGCATGGCCGCGCGCCGAACAGCGCCGCTGCGCCCGCGACCCCCGCACACACAGCGATCGCCATCGCCAGCACCCCCTGACCCGTCCCGAATCCCGCGCTCACGCCGAACGCGGCGAGCGATGCGCCGCCGATCTGGCAGCAGCCGACGAGGCCCGACGCGATCGCGGGCCGCCCGTGCCGGGCGCCGATCGCGGCCGGCACCGCGAGCGACAGCGACGACCCGTTCGCCACGCTGACGAGCAGCATCGGCAGCACCAGCGCGGCGACCTGCGCGACCCCCAGCGCGGCGCAGACGACGAACGCCGCGCCGCCGAGCGCGAAGCTCGCGAGGCCGAGCGCGACGATCGCGTCGTAGGGCAGGCGGCCGAGCAGCCGCTTCGCGGCGAGGTTGGCGGCGATGATGCCGCCCGTGAGCGGCAGGTACAGCCAGCCGGCGGTGGTCGGCGCGACGCCGAGCCGTACGAACAGGAACGGCGACTGGGTGAGGTAGATGAACCATGCGGCGTAGATCGCGCACACGACCAGCGTGTAGCGGATGAAGTCGCGGTCGGTGAGCACTGCGACGAAGCCGGCGCGCGCGCGGGGCGTGTCGACGCCCTGCGTGTCGACGCCCTGCGTATCGACACCCTGCGTATCGACACCCTGCGTGTCGACGCCCTGCGTGTCGACGCCCTGCGTGTTGACGCCCGGCGTATCGACGCCCGACGTATCGACGCCCGATGCGTCGCGACGGGTTTCCGGCAGATAAACGAGCGTGAGCAGCAGCGCGAGCGCACCGAACGCGGCGACGAAGACGAAGTCGGCCCGCCAGCCGAACCGCTGCGCGAGATGCGCGCCGAGCGCGGGCGCGAGCGCCGGCGACAGGGATACGAGCGGATACACGATGCCGTACACGCGGGCGGCCGCCTGCGTGTCGCAGGTGTCCGCGATGATGGTGCGGCCGAGTACGAGCCCGGCCGCCGCGCCGAGCGCTTCGAGCGCGCGCCAGGCGAGAAACGGCATGAAGCCGGCGGCGCTCGCGCAGCCGAGCGAGCCGGCGATGTACAGCAGGATGCCGGCGATCAGCACGGGCTTGCGGCCCCAGCGGTCGGCCAGCGGCCCGTAGCCGAGTTGCGCGATCGCGAGCGCGAGCAGGTAGACGGACACGGTCTGAGGCATCCGCCAGTCGGCGACGCCGAACGCGACGGCCATCGCGGGCATGGCCGGCAGGTAGACGTCGGAGGCGAGCAGGCCGAACACGCTCAGCACGGCGACGACCAGGATCAGGGAGGGGTGGGGCATGGCGGGAGCAGGGCGGAGTGAAAAGGTCTCGCATCGTAGGCGCGTCGTGCTCGTGTGAAAATGCATGGAAATGCACGAGGCGCATGCAAAAACGCCTGAACGACGAGAAACGAAAGCGATGACGAACGGGAACTGGGACGACCTGCGGATCTTTCTCGCGATCTGCCGCGCGGGTTCGCTGTCGGGCGCGGGACGCACGCTCGGGATCGACCAGACGACGGTCGGGCGCCGCCTGGCCGCGCTCGAGGCGCGGCTCGGCGCGACCCTGTTCCTGCGCACGCGCGGCGGCGAGGCGCTGACCGACGCGGGCCGGCAGGCGCGCGACGCGGGCGCGGCGATGGAGCGCCTCGCGCTGTCGTTCGAGCGGCGCGCGGAGCAACTCGACGAACGGATCGCGGGCGAGGTGCGGGTCACCACCACCGATGCGCTCGCGGTCGATTTCGTGACGCCGGCGATCGCGTCGCTGCGCGAGGCCCACCCGGACGTGCGCGTGATCCTGACGACGACCCGGCGGCTTCTCGACCTGTCGCGCCGCGAGGCCGACATCGCGATCCGCACCGTGCGTCCGGCCCAGGGCGAACTGATCGTGCGCCGGCTCGCGCAGTGGGAGGTCGGGCTGTACGCGACGCGCGGCTACCTCGACGCGCGCGGCGCGCCGCGCGCGGGCGACGGGCTCGCGGGCCACGACATCGCGCTGTACCAGGCGGGCGTGACCGAGCGGCAGGACGGCACGCTCGTGGGCGAGTCGATCGCGCACGCCCGGGTGGCGGCCGAACTGGATTCGAGCCTGATGCTCGCGACTTTCGTGCGCGCGGGGCTGGCGCTCGGCGAACTGCCCGTCTATCTCGCGCGCCGCGATCCGGCGCTCGTGCGGGTCTGGCCGGAGGCGCGCCGGGCGGCCGACTACGAGGCGTGGCTGGTCCTGCATCGCGACCTGGCGCGCGCGGCGCGCGTGCGGGTGGTGGTCGACGCGCTCGCGGCGGCGTTCGCGCACGCGTGAGCGTCGCTGCGGCGCGGCTTTGCCGGCCCGATCGCGCGGCGCATCCAATCGAACAGGGAAAGCAAAGCGCCAACGGCATCAATAGCATCGCAGGATTAATTGGAACCCCGCGGTTTCAAACCTCCTATAGTCGGAAGCCTTTTTGCCGCACCGACAGGAGAGAAGTGCCATGCAGCGTTCCCGATTGATTCGCCTCGCGGCGGCCGCGCTGACGGTCGTCGCATCCGCCGTGGCCGCGCCGGCCGCGCACGCCGGGCCGCGCGAAGTGGTGATCGCGTACCAGGACATGGTGGTGCCGTGGCGCTATGCGCAGGCGAGCGGTGAAGTCGAGAAGGCGACCGGCTACAAGGTCACGTTCCGCAAGCTCGACAGCGGCGCGGACGTGATCCGCGCGCTCGCGTCGGGCTCGGTGCAGCTGGGCGAGGCGGGATCGAGCCCGATCGCGGCCGGCTTGTCGCAGGGGCTCGACATCTCGCTGTTCTGGATCCTCGACAACATCAACGACGCCGAGGCGCTGGTCGCGCGCGACGGCTCGGGCGTGACGAGCATCGCGGGCCTGAAGGGCCGCAAGATCGGCGTGCCCTACGTGTCGACTTCGCATTTCCACACGCTGGTCGCGCTGCAAAACGCGGGCGTGAACCCGAACGACGTGAAGATCGTGAACCTGCGCCCCCCCGAGGTCGCGGCGGCGTGGGCGCGCGGCGACATCGACGCGACCTACATCTGGGACCCGGTGCTCGCGAAGGTGAAGCAGAGCGGGCGGGTGCTGACCACGTCGGGGCAGATCGCGAAACAGACCGGCAAGGCGACCTTCGACGGCTTCGTGGTGAGCCGCGCGTTCGCGCGCGACAACCCCGAGTTCGTCGCGCGCTTCGTCAAGGTGCTGGCGGCGGCCGACGCGGACTACCGCGCGCGGCCGGCGGCCTGGGGCGTCGGCTCGGCGCAGGCGGCGGCGGTCGCGAAAGTGTCGGGGGCGAACCTGCCCGACGTGCCGGCGAGCCTCGCGCTGTACGCCTTCCCGACGCCGGCCGAGCAGGCCTCGAACGTCTGGCTGGGCGGCGGCGCGCAGTCGGGCGCGGCGAAGTCGCTCGCGGCGACGGCGGCGTTCCTCAAGGCGCAGGGCACGATCCAGGCCGTGCTGCCCGATTATTCGGCGGGCGTCGACCCGCGGTTCGTCCAGAAGGCGGCCGCGCGCTGAGCGCGGGGGAGGTCAACATGAGCAGGCTGGAGATTCGGCGACTGTCCGTCGCGTATCCGGGCGCGCGCGGCCAGGCCGGCACGCAGGCGCTGGCCGGGGTCGATCTGTGCATCGAGGCGGGCGAGTTCGTGGTGGCGCTGGGGGCGTCGGGGTGCGGCAAGACGACCCTGCTCAACTGCATCGCGGGCTTCGTCGCGCCGACCGAGGGCGACGTGCTGATCGATGGCGCGCCCGTCACGGGGCCGGGCGCGGAGCGCGGCGTCGTGTTCCAGAAATATGCGCTGCTGCCGTGGCTCGACGTGCTGGGCAACGTCGCGCTCGGCCTGCGTTTTCGGCAGGTGCCGAAAGCCGAGCGGGAGGCGCGGGCGCGCCGCATGCTTGCGCTCGTCGGGCTCGAACGACATGCGCATGCGCGCGTCTACGAGCTGTCGGGCGGGATGCAGCAGCGGGTGGGGATCGCCCGCGCGCTGGCGGGCGATCCGGGCGTGCTGCTGATGGACGAGCCGATGGGGGCGCTCGACGCGATGACGCGCGAGGCGATGCAGGAGCTGGTGCTCGACCTGTGGGCGCGGACCCGCAACACGGTGTTCTTCATCACGCACGGCGTCGAGGAGGCGCTGTTTCTCGCGACGCGGCTGGTGGTGATGACGCCGGGGCCGGGACGGATCGCGGAAACCTATGACCTGCCGTTCGCGCGTCGTTACGTGGAGACGCGCGATGCGCGCGCGGTGAAGTCGTCGGCGGAATTCATTGAATGGCGCGAGCGGCTGATCGAGCGCCTGCACCGGCGCGAACCGATGGAGGCGGCGGCATGAGCGGACGGGATGCGGTGGTGGAGCACCCGCGGTTCGCGGAAGAGAGGCGGGACGCGCGCGGCCGGGCGGACGCGCGGCGCGGGCGGCAACGACGCTATCGGGTGCCGGGCGAGGGCGCGACGGCCGGGCTCAGCGTCGCATCGGTGGCGGGGCTGGCCGTGCTGTGGTGGGCCGCGACGCGCTGGCAATGGCTGCCGCCGCTGTTCCTGCCGCCGCCGGACGCGGTGTGGCGCGCGTTCGTCGATGCGTGGCATGGGCGGATCCAGGGCGGCCTGCCGCTCGCGCAGCACCTGGGCTGGAGCGCGCTGCGCGTGTTCGGCGCGTTCGCGCTGGCGGTGGTGGTCGGCGTGCCGACCGGGATCCTGATGGGCGTGAGCCGCATCGCGCGCGGGCTGCTCGATCCGCCGCTCGAGTTCTACCGGCCCTTGCCGCCGCTCGCGTATCTGCCGCTCGTGGTGATCTGGTTCGGCATCGACGAGACCGCCAAGCTGGTCGTGATCTTCCTCGCCTGCTTCGCGCCGATCGCGATGGCCGCGCGCGCCGGCGTGAAGAGCGCGACGCTCGAACAGATCAATGCCGCGTATTCGCTGGGCGGCAGTTTCGCGCAGGTGGTCCGTCACGTGGTGCTGCCCGCCGCGCAGCCGGAAATCCTCACCGGCCTGCGGATCGCGATCGGCTTCGGCTGGACCACGCTGGTCGCCGCGGAAATGGTCGCGGCCACGGCCGGGCTCGGACAGATGGTGCTCAATGCGTCGAGCTTCCTGCGCACCGACGTCGTCGTGATGGGGATCATCATCATCGGCGTGATCGCGTGGGCGTTCGACCTGCTGATGCGGGCGGTCGAGCGCCGGCTCGTGCCGTGGAAGGGGCGGGGGTGAGCGGGCGGCGGCCCGACGGTGGCGGCGCCGGGCCTGGTGCCGCGCGGGCGCTTCGGTTCGGCGGCATCGATGGCCGCCTCCCACGGGCCGCCTTGCCCGATACCTGTCTCGCGGGACAACCGCGCGATATATCGAAAGCCGTTTATCGAAAGCCGTTCGCTCGTGACGGAATGCGCGCATTGGAACCGTTCGGCCGCGCGTTAAATCCGCGGATTCTCCGGGATTGACTGATGCGTGTTGCGATTTTAAGCGAATGGGTAATGGAAAAGCGGACGATCGAATAAATCGGGAATCCCGGAATTCACGAAATTCACGGAATTCCCCGAGTCAATAAATCGAAGCTGATTTCTCCGATTCGCGCCAATGCCCGGCCATGCACGTTTTCCCACAGCCGCGGCACACTGATCCGAAAGCAGTGTCGATATGAATCGGAGACGCTGAACATCGTGCCCGGGGCGATCAGGATTTGCTCCTGAAGGCACGCCTTGAAAAGCGCGAGCGAATCCAATTCCCCCGGCAATTCGACCCACAGTATTGATCCTCCGATCGGATCATTCACGCGCGTCCCCTTTGGAAAGGCGCGCGCGATGATGCGCCGGGCTTCGACGCGGCTCTTGCAATACGCCTGATGCAGCGCGCGGAGCCGCCGATTGTAGTGGGACTCCGCGAGCAGTTCGGCGAGCGCCAGCTCGTTGATCAGGCAATTGCTGCCCGATATCGCGGATTTCAGCGTGCGGATGCGCGTGGCGAACGCACCGGCGGACAGCCAGCCCACCCGCAATCCGGGCGAGATCGTTTTCGAATAGGAGCCGCACAGCAGCACGGTTCCCGTCTTGTCATACGACTTCACCGCTCGGCGGTACACGTCGTCGTGGACCAGGTCGTTGTAGATCACGTCTTCGATCAACGGAATCTCACCCCGCGCCAGCAACTGCACCAGGCGTTCGCGTTCCGCGAGCGGCATGCACGTACCCGTCGGATTTGCCAGCGTCGGCGTCGCCAGCACGGCGCTCACGCGGTTGGTGCGCAACGCGAGCGCCAGCGCATCGACGGACAGCCCGTGCGTGGGATGAGAGGGGATCTCCAGGACGCTGAGCCCCAGCACGCCCAGGGTTCGCAGGAAGCCGAACGAGGTGGGCGACTCCACCGCCACCGTGTCTCCGGGCCGGGTCACGGCCATCAGGCACAAGCTGACCGATTCGGTTGCGCCGGTCGTCAGGATGATCTCGCGGGGATCGAGCGCGCATCCCATCGTCAAGGTTCGTCGCGCGATGGCCTTGCGCAGCGCATCCTCCCCGGGCGTCGTCGGATCGTATCCCGGCGCCCTGCCGCCGCGTTGCACGGCATGCAGCATGGCGCGCCTCATCTCGGCCTGCATCAGGTCGCACGCGGGGTACCCCGATCCAAACGAAACCAGATGGGGGACGGTCGTGGAGCGCATCATCGTCTCGATCAAGGTCGCGACTTCCACCGCCGCCGACCACGCGGGCAAGGCGCCGACCTCGGTCTCCGAGGCCCGAGGCAGCGGAACGGACACGAAATGCCCGGCCTTGGGGCGGCATTCGATCAGTCGCGCGTCCTCGAGACTCCGATAGGCCTCCAGAACCGTCGACAGCGAGACGGAATGATCTTGTGCGCATTTCCTCAACGACGGCAAACGATCCCCCGGCGAGTAGGCGCCCACTTGAATCGCATATTCGATTCGCTTCGCCAACTTGACATAAAGAGGTTGGTATCCATATGAATCTGCTCGCATTCGACCCTGTACCTTTTTTCTATATGGCTGGTGAGTAAATCGGTTCCATGCTGTTCGGGTGTGTTTTTTTGTAATTGAATTGTTGCGAGATGTCTCGCGTAACCCGGTACAGATAGCCCGATATGAGGGGAGCACAGAATACAACTTGCGTCAGGTGCGAGTGTTAAAGCGTGGTTCCGTGTATCTGGTGCGATTCTTTTTCAAGGCTGATTATTTGGAAACGATTAAGCGTGTTGTGACCAACCAGCGAATCTATTTGTGATGCACACCATCCAGACAGAAGTTTTCCCAATCGGCATCAAACCCGGCGTCGATCCGTTCAGCGTGTATCGCCTGGCTGTCGAACGATTCGGAGCGCAACACGCATTTCTCGCCGAATCGGTGCGCGGGCCGGCGGCCGATTGCCAGCAGTCGTTCGTCGCCGTCAACAAGCTGGGCTCGATTTGCATGACGGCCGACGAGGTGCGCATCGACGCCGCCGACGCCGTGCGCCAGCACCTGATTCGCACGGTCGAGGCGGTGCCGGGCATGCCCCGGTTCGATGCCGCCGGGCGTGCGGCGCTGACTTCCACGGATCTGCTGTGGCGCATGCTTCGCACCTTGCTGTTCTCGAGCTACCGGATGGAGAACGCCGGGGAGCCCTTCGTCGCCGGCTTCGTGGCAAGGATCGGCTACGACGCGGCCGCGCTCGTCGAGCGCCTGCCTCGCCGCCTGCCGCGTGACGAATCGACGCTGATCCGCCTGGATCTCTACCAGCACATGATCCTCTTCGGGACGGATGGCGCGACCCTGTACGTGAACCACGCGCCGGGCTTCGATGCGCCGGACCTCCCGGCCCTGCTGGGACTGTTCGACGCGCCGTCGCCGTTCCTGCCGGTTTCGCCGGAGGTCGGAGAGATTCGATGGTCGACCACCAAGGGGCGCTATCTCGATGCGTCGTGGACCGCGCTGGAGCATATCCATGCGGGGGACATCTACCAGGTTCAACTGGGGCATGAAATCCGCATCGGATCCGCGATGGACCCGTTGTCGCTCTACGCGAAGCTCCGGATGCAGAATCCCTCGCCGTACATGTTCCTGCATCAGGCCGACGACATGACGCTGGTCGGCGCGAGCCCCGAGAACTACGTGCGGCTCGCGGGCCGCCGGCTGTCGATGCGGCCGATCGCGGGCACCCTGGCGAAATCGGCCGGGATGGATCCGCAGGCGCTGAGGAACGAACTGAGCGCGTCCGTGAAGGAGAACGCCGAGCACGTGATGCTGGTCGATCTGTGCCGCAACGATATCGGGCGCATCTGCAAGCCGGGCTCGCTCGAGGTGCCGAGCTTGATGGCCCTGGAGGAATTTCCCTCGCTGTATCACCTCGTCTCGACCGTATCCGGCGATCTGCGTCCCGAGTGCGATGCGATCGACGTGCTGCGCGCCACGTTTCCCGCGGGCACGATGGTCGGCGCGCCGAAAATCCGCGCGATGGAAATCATCGAGAACCTGGAGGCCTCGCCGCGCGGCCAATACGCCGGCGCGATCGGGCTGATCGATTTTCGCGGCGAGATGAACCTGGCGCTCTGCATTCGGATGGCATGCCGGATCGAAGGCGAATATCGGCTGCGCGCCAGCGCGGGCGTGGTGTACGACTCGCATCCGGAACGCGAATGGCAGGAAACGCTGGCCAAGTTGCGCATGCTCTATCGCACCGTCACTGGACAGGAGTTGCTCGCATGAAGGTTGTGCTCGTGGATGCGTACGACAGCTTCGTATTTGTCATTGATATCTATCTCCGATCGATCGGACTGGATACCCGTGTTCTGCGCTACGACGATCCGGGGATCGACGCGATGCTCGCCGATCCGCCGGATGCCGTGGTGCTGGGGCCGGGGCCCGGGCGTCCCGAGGAGGCGCGCTATCCGGACATGATCCGCGCGCTGGAGCGACGCGCGCCGGTGCTGGGGGTCTGCCTCGGGCATCAGGCCATCGGGATGGCCTATGGCGGGCAAGTCGTGCGTGCGCCCATCTGCATGCATGGCAAGACGAGCGTGATCGCCAACGACGGGATCGGCGTGTTCCGAAAGACCTCGGGCAAGCCGTTTGCCGCCACGCGCTACCACTCGCTCGTGATCGCGCGCGACAGCGTGCCGGACGCGTTGATCGTCACGGCGCACGCGTTGGACGACCAGCAGGTGATGGGGGTGCGTCATCGGCATTTGCCGGTCGAGGGCGTGCAGTTTCATCCGGAAAGCATCTCCACGGAGAACGGCCTGTCGATCTTCAGCAGTTTCTTCGAACACCACCTGGGCGCCGCGTCGTCCAGGCGCGTAGCCGTCCCTGTCTAATCAGCAGTCCTTTTCTCTCACTAACGGAACGCCACGATGTCCAACATTGCCTACGATCCCGTCACCTTCGATGCCGAGCAGGCGCCCTGGGAGCGCTGGACCAAGCCCGGCGCCGATGGGCGGGTCAAGATCTTCTATTCCAACGGCAAGCGCCTGCGCCTGCTCGAACTGCCGCCCGGGTTCGACGAACAGCACTGGTGTCTGGTCGGGCATCAGGGTTATGTCCTCGAGGGGCGCTTCACGATCATCTTCGACGACCAGACATTCGACTGCCACCCGGGCGCGGCATTCTCGATTCCCGACGGCGTCCGGCATCGGTCCCGCGGCGCGGTCGACGGCCGGACCCTCGTGTTCGTGGTCGACAACCAGACGGAAGCCGCGTCGCGTTGATGCGCCGGTGGACACATGCCGATCCGTCATTGGTCTCCCCCTCACTCGCTGCGAGATGCGCTCGACGCCTGGCGCGCGCGCGATGCGCTCGTGGAAATGGACGCGGGGCTCGATCCTCATCTGGAAATCGCGGCCCACTATCGCACGCACTTCGCCGTATCGCCGGGGAGCCCGCGCAGCGGCGATGAGCCTGTCGTCCTGTACACCGGCGCGAACGGGCGCATGCCCGTGGCCATGGGCTGCTTCGGCTCGCGGGCGCGCAATGAATGGCTGCTCGGCGCGAGTCCCGGGAGCGGTGCGCGACATCTCGCGCTGAAGCTGGGCGCCCGCATTGCGCCGCGCTGGTGCGCCGCGCCGCCGTGCCGCGAGGAGCAGGCGCCGGCGGGGCTGGATGCGCTCCCGATCCTGACGACCACGGCGGACGACGCCGGGCCGTATCTGACCGCCGGCATCGTGTGCGCGGGGGATCCGGACCGCGGATTCGCAAGCGTGTCGATCCACCGGATGCGCGTGCTGGACGCCACGCGCCTGACGATCTGGATCCTGCCGGGTCGCGACCTCGACCAGCTGTATCGGAAAGCGCTCGACCAGCGTCGTCCGCTGCCGATCTCGATCAACATCGGTGCGCCGCCCGCGGTCTATCTCGCGTCGTGCCTGAGCGCGCCCTTCGTCGAACCCGGCCGTGGCGAACTGGAAACCGCAGGCGCCCTCCTGGGCAAGCCGATCGACATCGCGCGCTGTGCGACGAACGAGACGTTCTGTCTCGCGCAGAGCGAAATCGTCATCGAAGGCATGCTGCTCGCGGATACCGCGGACGAGCGCGCGCACGCCGCCGCGCGCGGGGCGATGCCGGAGTTCCTGGGCTACATGGGCGACGCGCACGCCGCGTTGCCGGTGATCGAGGTATCCGCGGTGTTCCATCGGCGCTCGCCGATCTATCAGGCGTTTCTCGGGCCGGGCAAGGAGCAATCCGAGCTGCTTGCCTTGCCGACCGAGGCCGGCATGATCCGCTATTTCGCGCAGCGGCCCGGCGCCGACCTGGCCGTGCTCGATGTGCATTATCTGTCCGCCGGCGGCGGCCAGCTGATTGCCGTGCTGCGCGTCAGGAAACACCGCGACACGGACGGCGCGATGGCGCGGCTCCGCGACGAGGTGATCGCGCGACACCGCCTCGTCAAGGCGATCTGGGTCGTCGACGAGGATATCGACATCCATTCCCCGGAGGACCTGTTCTGGGCCATGGCGACGCGCTTCCAGCCCAGCCGCGATCTTCATCTGCAAGCCGCGGTGCCGGGATTTCCGCTCGATCCTTCGCAGGGGATCGGCTATCTCGACGCAGCCGCGTGCCGAACCGACAAATATCTGCTGGACCTGACCGCGCCCCTGGCATTGCGGCAGCGATTCCAGCGCATCTGACGAGGGCCATCGATCATGAATCCACCTGAAGCGACGCCGCTGCATTTCGCGATCGTCACGGGCTCGGAACGGGCAATGGGCAACACCGAGCAGGTCGCCGAACACATCCGCTCGATCCTGGCGGATCACGCGTGCACGATAGACGTCGTGCATCTGCGCGAGCATCGGATCCTGCCGTGCGGAGGATGCGGCGAATGCAACATGCGCTCGACCTCGTGCGAGCTGGACGACGACATGCCGGGGATCGTCGCGAGGCTTCGCAAGGCCGACGGGATCATCTACGCGGTGCCGGTCCACGGCTACGGCATGGCGCATCCGATGCAGATCTTCATCGAGCGCGCCGGGGTCGGCTATCTCCGTTTCGAGCGACCGCTGGCCAACAAGGTCGCGGGTGCGGTGATCACCGGCCGGCGCTATGCGCACGAAGCCGTGTTTCACCAGCTGGTCAGCAATTTCCTGCTCAACAGAATGATTCTCGTCGGCAGCGGCTACCCGGTCGTCATCCACGGCGGTTCGCCGGGCGCCGGCATGAAGGATCGAGAGGGGCTCGAATCGCTGCACGCGATGCTGATGCGCATGATCGGCATGGCCGGCCTGCTGCGCGCGGTGCCGCCCGCGCAGCGGGCGCAGTATCTGGCGCCGCATACCGTCAACGAGCGCGCGGCATAGCGCCCGCCCGCCCCGTTCCCGCTCACCCCTACTTTGTTGGAGGCATTCTCATGTCCATCCCGGAACAACTGGCCGACATCCGCCGACAGATCGACGGCATCGACGATCAGATCGTCCCGCTCCTGGCGAAACGCATCGCGCTTGCATTGGAGGCATCCAAGCACAAGCACACGGTCGAGGAAATCCGCGGCTGCGACCGCGTTCAGCAGGTGCTCGACGCGGCGGCGGCGCGCGCGCGTCGCGCCGACGGGAACGCCGATGCGATCGTCGCGATCTACCGCGCGATCATCGATACGCTCACGGCGCTTCAGTTGCGCGAGAAGGGGCTGACGAATTCATGATGCGCGCCTTCAGGTATGCCGGAACGCTGGTCGCCGATTTTCCGAAACTGCGATCGCTCGTGTGCTTCGTGGACGGGCTGTCTCCCGAGCCCAGCGTGAGCGAGGCGGTCGAGGCGAACCTGGCGATCGCGCGCGAACGGCTGCGGCAACAGGGTTCGGAGAGCCAGATCGAATCGGTGCGCGACTGGCGGGCGGCCTATCGGCAGAGCGGCGTCGATCCGACCAAGTTCCGCATGGCGGCCGAATCGATTCTCCGGCGTCTGAGAACCAGCGATGCGTTCACGGTCGGTCTGCATCCGTTCGTGCTGCTCTGCAATGCGTTGTCCGCGCGCTTCGCGGTGCCCGTGGCCGGGCTGGACATCGACCGGATCGACGGGCGGCTCGAGGTCGGTTACGCCTCCGGCCGTTCCGCGTATGAGGGATTCGACGGCGAGACGGCCGTCGTGCCGGCCGGCGAAGTCACCTTCGAGGACGAGTCCGGCCGCGCGCATGCGCGCAAATGGTCCCATCGGCAAAGCGGCTTCTCCGCCATTTCGTCGTCGACCACGCGGGCGTTCGTCGTGGCGGAAGCGCTGCATGCCGGCGGCGAGGCCGATCTGCTCGCGTTGTCCGCCGTCCTGCGCGAGGCGATCCACGCGCATTGGCCACAGGCGTCCTGCACGGCTCAACTGCTGTCCGGTCATGCGTTGACGGCCGATTTTCCCTGCCCATGCCTTAACTAACGGAACGATTGTGATGAATCAGACTACCCGCTTCATGCTCGACGAGTCGAAACTTCCGCGCGTCTGGTACAACCTCGTCGCGGATCTGCCCCGACCCGCGCCGCCGATGCTGCATCCCGGCACGCGGCAGCCCATCCAGGCGAGCGACCTCGCGGGCCTGTTCCCGCCCGCGATCATCGAGCAGGAACTGTCGACCGAACGGGAGATCCCGATCCCCGACGCCGTGCGCGACGTGTATCGGCTGTGGCGGCCGTCGCCGCTGATTCGCGCGCATCGGCTGGAACGGGCGCTCGATACGCCGGCGCGCATCTACTACAAGTATGAGGGGGTGTCTCCGTCCGGATCGCACAAGCCGAATTCGGCGGTGCCGCAGGCCTGGTACAACCAGCAGGCCGGCATCAAGCGCCTGGTCACGGAAACCGGCGCGGGACAATGGGGCGCCTCGCTCGCATTCGCCGGACAACTGTTCGGGCTGGACGTCACCGTCTACCAGGTTCGCATCTCATACGACCAGAAGCCGTATCGCCGGGCGCTGATGGAAACCTACGGCGCGCGCTGCCTGGCGTCGCCGTCGCCGGAGACCGCATTCGGCCGTTCGATCCTGGCCGGCGATCCCGAGCATCCCGGTTCGCTCGGCATCGCCATCTCCGAGGCGGTCGAGGCGGCCGGGGCGACGCCGGAGACGCGCTATGCGCTCGGCTCGGTCCTGAATCACGTGCTGCTGCACCAGACCATCGTCGGTCAGGAAGCGCTGATGCAGATGGAGATGGCCGGCGACGATCCCGACGTCATCATTGCGTGCACGGGCGGCGGGTCGAATTTCGCGGGCCTGGTCTTCCCGTTCCTCGGCCAGCAGCTGCGCGGCGGACGCTCGCGCCGCTATATCGCGGCGGAGCCGTCGGCGTGTCCGTCGTTGACGCGCGGGCAGTATGCCTATGACTTCGGCGACACGGCGGGCATCACGCCGCTCGCGAAGATGCACACGCTGGGCGCGACCTTCACACCGCCGGGGCTCCATGCAGGGGGGCTGCGGTATCACGGCATGGCGCCGCTGGTGTCGCACATCCGCGAGTTGGGTCTGATCGAGGCGATGGCCTTCCAGCAAACCGAGTGCTTTGCCGCGGGCCAGCTGTTCGCGCGCTGCGAAGGCATCGTGCCCGCGCCGGAAGCCACGCATGCCGTGTCCTGCGCCATTCAGGAAGCGTTGCGGTGCAAGCGGGAAGGGCGGCCGGAGAGCATCCTGTTCAACCTGTCCGGGCATGGTCATTTCGACATGAGCGCGTATCAGAACTTCAACGCGTCGAAGCTCGCCGACCAGACTTACGATGAAGCCGAGATGGCGGCCGCGCTCGCCAAGCTGCCGGTCGTCGACTGACGCCGGGTCGGGCGCCGATGCGTCGGGCGCCGATGCGTCGGGCGCCGGCGCGTCATCGCCTCAGGCCACGGTGTTGCGGCGATAGAGGCTGAGGGCGATCGCCAGGCCGGCCAGCATGCCGGCGCAACCCCGGTTCAGCCATTTCAGCGCCTGTCCGGACATCACCTTCATCACGTGATAGCCGCTGACCGCGTAGACGCTCATCAACAGGATGTCGATCACGGCGGTGAGGATGGCGAGCGTGGCGTACTGGGTCGCCGCGCTCGCTTGAGGCTGGATGAACTGCGGCAGGAAGGCCGAGAAGAACAGCAGCCCCTTCGGATTCGACAGGGCGACGAGCAGCGAGCGCTTGAATGCGGAGCGGCCGTCCTGTGCGCCGTCCGCCTGCACGGCATCGGCCTGGGGCGGGGTCGCGGGCGCGCGCCACAGCGACCAGGCGAGGTACAGCAGGTAGACGGCGCCCACCCACTTCAGCAGCGCGAACAGGTGCTCCGAGGCCTGCATGATCGCGCCGAGCCCGCATCCGACCGCGCCGATCAGGATGAGATCGGACAGCGCGGCCCCGGCGATGCCGTACGCCGCGATGCGCATCCCGCGCGTGGCGCCGTTGTTCAGCGCGAGCAGCATCGTGGGGCCCGGCGTGACCGTGACGGCGGAGACGGCGATGACATACAGTAGGAGAGTCGTCGAATTCATGTCGCGGCTCCTGAATGGGTGTCGAAGTGCGCCAGTTTAATACCGCCCTAACGGACTGGATACCCTTACTTTGCATGGGCCATGCGGATCGTGGCGACGCGAACGAGCGGGGCGGGCCGAGATCAATCGTCGTCACATTGCGTGACAGGGAGGAACACTCTTGAGCGGCATCATCGTCACGAAGACCATCGTCCAGCGCAGCGATCTCGTGCTGTTGCGGCCCGAACACCTGTTGCCCACCGAGGAATTCATCGAGGCCCGCGTACAGGACGTCTCCCGCGAGATCGCGGCGCTGGGCTGCTGGCGCTATCCGCTGCTGATCGAGCAAGCCACGCACGTCATCATGGACGGCCATCATCGGCGAGAGTTCGCCTTGCGGTCCGCGCTGTCCTGGGTGCCGTGCCTGTTGCTCGACTATTCCAGCGTGATCCTGGCCTCGCGTCGTCCGGAGTTCGCGCTCTCGCCGGCGGATGTGATCGCGCGCGGGCTGCGGCGTCATCTCTATCCGCCGAAGACGACCCGCCATCAATTGCGCACCCCCGTCGAATTCCAATGCGACATCGCGCTCGCCGAACTGCAGGGCGGTGACGCTTCGCGCGGGGCCGCTGTCCGGTAGCCGGGGCCCGCCGCCCGGCGGGCCGGACACCGCTCGCGTCGGCGCGGCGCCCTCAATGCCCCATCGCGACCCCTTCGCGCCGGGGATCCGCGCCGCCGAACCACACCGACTGCCCTTCGACATTGATGCGCTGGATGCCCTGCACGCCGGATGTGAGGTCCACGAGCGCGACCTCATGCCCGCGCGCCTTGAGCCCGTCGACGAGCGCGTCGGACACGCGCCCCTTCTCCAGCTCGGTCGGCCCGTTGCGCGAGCCGAAGTTGGGCAGCGCGATCGCCTGCTGCATCGTCATGCCCCAGTCCATGGTTCCGATCAGCGTCTTCGCGACGTAGTTGATGATCGACGAGCCGCCCGGCGAGCCGACCACCATCATCACGCGCCGCGTGCCTTTCTCGAACACGATCTCGGGCGCCATCGACGAGCGCGGCCGCTTGCCCGCCTGCACCCGGTTCGCGACCGGCCGCCCGTTCTCCTCCGAGACGAACGAGAAATCGGTCAGCTGGTTGTTGAGCAGGAAGCCGCGCACCATCAGGCGCGAACCGAACTGATCCTCGATGCTGGTCGTCATCGACACCGCGCCGCCGTACCGGTCGACCACCGAGATCTGCGAGGTCGAGGGCAGTTCCGGGCTGCGATCGTCGGCGCGCGCGAGCGTCGCGCCGTCGGGCGTGCCGGCCGGGGCGCGCCCCATGCTGACGTCGCCGACGAGCCGCGCGCGCTGCGCGAGATAACGCGGGTCCGTCAGCGATTTCGCATCGCCGCCGGGCAGCGGCGTGAAATCGGGATCGGCCACGTAGCGCGCGCGATCCGCGTAGGCGAGCCGCCCGGCTTCGCTGAACAGGTGCGCCGCGAACGGCGTCGGCTCGTCGCCGTACGCGTTGCGCACCGGTTTTTGCGCGCCGATCTGCTGCCAGTCCGGCATGGCCGCGAGGATCCCCAGCATCTGCGCGATGGCGAGGCCGCCCGACGACGGCGGCGGCATCCCGCACACGGTCCACTTGCGGTAGTCGGCGCACAGCGGGGCGCGCGCCTTCGCGCGGTAGCGGGCGAGATCCTGAACGGTGAGGAGGCCCGGGTTGGTCGGATGCCGGCGCACCTTGGCGACGATGTCGCGTGCGATCGGGCCGCTGTAGAACGCATTCGCGCCATGCTCGGCCACCTGCGCCAGCACCGCCGCAAGCTGCGGATTCCTGAGGATCGCGCCGGCCTGCTTCGGCGTGCCGTCGCGGTTGTAGAAATAGGCGCGCGCGGCCGGATCGTTCATCAGGTAGCGCTCGCTCGCGAGCAGCGACGCGAGCCGCGGGCTGATCGCGAAACCCTGTCCGGCGAGCCGGATCGCCGGCTGGAACAGCGTGCGCCACGGCAGCCTGCCGTGCGCGCGATGCGCGAGCTCGAGCATGCGCAGCACGCCCGGCGCGCCCACCGAGCGGCCGCCCACCACGCCTTGATAGAACGGCAGCGGCTTGCCGTCCGGGCCGAGGAACAGGCGATCGGTCGCGGCGGCCGGCGCGGTCTCCCGGCCGTCGTAGGCCTGCATGCCCTGCGCATTCGCGTACAGCAGGAACGCGCCGCCGCCGATGCCCGACGATTGCGGCTCGACGAGCGTCAGCACCAGTTGCGCCGCGATCGCCGCGTCGACCGCGCTGCCGCCCGCCTTCAGCATCTGGTTGCCGGCCTGCGCCGCGAGCGGATTGGCGGCCGCGATCATGTCGCGCTGCGCGGTCCAGCCCGGCTTGTCGGTCCAGCCCGAGGCGGCTTCCGGCGGCGCGGGCAGCGCGCCGCCGTCGCTCGGCGCGGGCGCGGGCGCGGCCGCCCCGGCGGTCGGCGCATGCGGCGCCGACGCGTCGGGCGCGCTCGAACAGGCCGCCATGCCGGCGAGCAATACCGCGAGCGCGGCGCGCATCCATGCGCCGTGCTCGCGCGGGTGATTCCGGTTCGTCATCGACACCTCGCTCAGGGTTCGGGGCCGCCGCGCCGGCCGGCGCGGCGGCGTGTCATTGTCACCGCCGCGCAAGCGGATTGTCATCCGACCATAAACCCTGACGTGCATCGCGTCAGCCGTCGCCGCGCCCGCTGCGCCGCGCCTCGTCGAGCACGAAGTCGATGAAGGTCGACATCGCGCGCGCGTGATGCCGGTCCGGCATGTACAGCATGTACATGTGGGTGCCGAAGATGCTGAGCCGGTATGCGTCGAGCGCGGTTGCCACCGCGCCGCGCCGCGCGTCGTCGTGCACCACGTAGTCCGGCACGAGGCCGACGCCGAGCCCCGCGAGGATCGCGTCGCGCAGGAACAGGAAGTTCTCCGAAATCAGGGTGGGTTCGAGCAGCACCTCGTGGCGCTCGTCGCCGAGATACGCGGCGACGCGCAACTGCCGCCCCATCACCGCCGAGGTGATGAGGGGCGCGCCGCGCAGCGCGCCGAGGCTGCCCGGCATGCCGTGCGCGGCCGCATACGCCGCCGACGCGCACGCGACGTAGCGCACCGCGCCCATGTCGCGCGCGACCAGGTTTTGCGGCGGTTCGGACATCACGCGCACCGCGATGTCGACCTCGTCGCGCATCAGGTCTTCGACGCGGTTCTCGAACACCACGTCGAGCACGATGCCCGGATAGAGCCGCTTGAAGGTGATCAGCCACGCCGACATCACGAGTTGCCCGTAGCCGCTCGGCACCGACAGCCGGACCCGTCCCTGCAGGTCCTGGCCGAGCGTCGTCACGACTTCCTCGGCGGCCAGCAGCTCGCTCTGGATCCGCCGTCCGTGTTCGTACAGCCGCAGCCCGATCTCGGTCGGCTCGATGCGCCGCGTGGTGCGCCGCACCAGCTGCAGGCCGATCGATTTCTCCAGCTGGTTGAGCCGGTAGCTGACGTTCGCGCGGCTCACCCGCAGCCGCTGCGCCGCCTTGCTGAGATTGCCCGCGTCGAGGATGTCGACGAGCAGCGTGAGCGCATTCAGATCCATCGCGACACTCATTGTCAAAGCAGACTTGACGGATTGTAAAGGACTCGGGGAATTGTCAATTCGGGTGGATCAATCGAGAATCGGGCTCACGACCCGCGCCGGCCGGCGCGATCCGACCCGGAGCCACGATGAACCAGGAGCAGGAACCCCCGATGAATCACGAACCGGTGGCGCGCGAGCGGCGCGACAAGGTGCTCGTCGTCACGCTCGACCATCCGCCCGTCAATGCGCTGTCCGCCGCGGTGCGGCGCGGCCTGCTCGACGCGCTGCAGGCCGCGGCCGTCGATCCGGCCGTCGCGGCCGTGCTGATCGTCGGCGCGGGGCGCAATTTCATCGCGGGCGCGGACATTCGCGAGTTCGGCAA
Source organism: Burkholderia sp. GW821-FHT14F03 (assembly GCF_058803765.1). Taxonomy (NCBI): domain Bacteria; kingdom Pseudomonadati; phylum Pseudomonadota; class Betaproteobacteria; order Burkholderiales; family Burkholderiaceae; genus Burkholderia; species Burkholderia sp. GW821-FHT14F03. Next base: position 15,339 of record NZ_JBXAPG010000021.1, on the reverse strand, counting down.
GCCGCCGCTGCCGCCGCTGTTGCCCGAGGTCTGCCAGGCGATCGAGGATTGCGCGAAGCCGGTGGTGGTCGCGCTGCACGGCGCGGCGCTCGGCGGCGGCCTCGAGATCGCGCTCGCCGCGCACTACCGGCTCGCGGTGCCGGGCGCGAAGCTCGGCCTGCCCGAAGTGCTGCTCGGCCTGCTGCCGGGCGCGGGCGGCACGCAGCGCGCGCCGCGCCTGATCGGTGCGCAGGCGGCGCTCGACCTGATGTTGAGCGGCCGCCATGTCGGCGCGGAGGAGGCGCATCGGCTCGGGCTCGTCGATCGCGTCGCGCACAGCGACGACACGCTCGCCGAAGGGCTTGCGTATGCGCAGGAACTGCTCGCGGCGGGCGCGCCGGTGCGCCGCACCCGCGATGCGCAGGCGCTTGCCGATCGCGCGTCCGCGCAGGCGGCGCTCGATGCGGCGCGCGCGGAGACGACGCGCCGCGCGCGCGGCCTGTTCTCGCCGCCGAAGATCGTCGACGCGGTCGAGGCCGCGCTCACGCTGCCGTTCGACGCCGGGCTGCGGCGCGAGCGCGAGCTGTTCGCCGCCTGTCTCGACAGCCCGCGGCGCGCGGGGCTCGTGCACGCGTTCTTCGCGGAGCGCGAGGCCGCGAAGGCGCCCGAGGCGCGCGGCGCGACGCCGCGCCCGATCGCGCGGGTCGGGATCGTCGGCGGCGGCACGATGGGCGCGGGCATCGCCGTCGCGGTGCTCGACGCGGGGCTGCCCGTCACGCTGATCGAGCGTGACGCGGCCGCGCTCGAACGCGGTCGCGCGCACGTCGAGAAGGTCTATGCGGGGCTCGTCGCGAAGGGCCGCCTCACGCCCGCCGCGCAGACCGAACGGCTCGCGCGCCTGCACGGCGGCACGACCTACGACGCGCTCGCGCAGGCCGATCTCGTGATCGAGGCGGTGTTCGAGGACATGGCGGTGAAGCAGGCCGTGTTCGCGGAACTGTCGCGCGTGTGCAAGCCGGGCGCGGTGCTCGCGACCAACACGTCATACCTCGACATCGACGCGCTCGCGGCCGGCACGCCGCGCGCCGCCGACGTGATCGGCCTGCATTTCTTCTCGCCGGCCAACCTGATGAAGCTGCTCGAGGTGGTGGTGCCGGCGCAGGTCGATCCGGCGGTCGTGGCGAGCGCGTTCGCGTTCGCGGCGAAGCTGCGCAAGACTCCGGTGCGCGCCGGCGTCTGCGACGGCTTCATCGGCAATCGCGTGCTCGCGGTCTACCGCACCGCGGCCGACTATCTGATGGAGGACGGCGCGTCGCCGTACCAGATCGACCGTGCGGTCCGTGCGTTCGGCTTCCCGATGGGGCCGTTCCAGGTGGTCGACCTCGCGGGCGGCGACATCGGCTGGGCGACCCGCAAGCGCCGCGCGGCGACGCGCGATCCGCGCGCCCGCTATGTCGCGATCTCCGACCGGCTGTGCGAGCGCGGCTGGTTCGGCCAGAAGACGGGGCGCGGCTACTACCGGTATCCGGACGGCGCGCGCGCCGGCGTGCCGGATCCCGAGGTCGAGGCGATCGTGGCGGCCGAGCGCGCGGAGCGGGGCGTGACGCCGCGCGCGTTCAGCGATGCGGAGATCGTGCGCCGCTACCTGGCCGCGATGATCAACGAAGGCGCGAACGTCGTGCACGAGCGGATCGCGCTGCGCCCGCTCGACGTCGACGCGGTGTTCCTGCACGGCTACGGCTTCCCGCGCTATCGCGGTGGTCCGATGCACTACGCGGACACGCTCGGCCTCGATCGCGTGCTGGCCGACATCCGCGAATTCGCGCGCGAGGACCCGCTGTTCTGGACGCCGTCGCCGCTGCTCGTCGACCTGGTCGCGCGCGGCGCGAACTTCGCGAGCCTGGATCGCGCGGGCTGAACGCCGCGCGCCCGATGTCTTCATCGAGAGCTGAATCATGGATCTGAATTTCACCGCCGAAGAGGAAGCGTTCCGCGCCGAGGTGCGGCGCTTCCTGCGCGAACACCTGCCCGCGCCGATCGCGCGCAAGGTGAAGGGCGGCCTGCGTCTCACCCGCGACGACATGCTGAGCTGGCACGCGATCCTGAACGCGCGCGGCTGGCTCGCGAGCCACTGGCCGCGCGAGTACGGCGGCCCGGGCTGGAGCGTCGCGCAGAAGTTCCTGTTCGACAACGAGTGCGCGCTCGCGGGCGCGCCGCGCATCGTGCCGTTCGGCGTCAACATGCTGGGCCCGGTGCTGATCAAGTACGGCAGCGACGCGCAGAAGCGCCATTACCTGCCGCGCATCCTCGACGGCGTCGACTGGTGGTGCCAGGGCTACTCGGAGCCGGGCGCGGGCTCGGATCTCGCGGCGGTCCGGACCACGGCGGTGCGCGACGGCGATCATTACGTGGTCAACGGCCAGAAGACCTGGACCACGCTCGGCCACTACGCGAACATGATCTTCTGCCTCGTGCGCACCGCGACCGACGTGCGCAAGCAGGAGGGCATCAGCTTCCTGCTGATCGACATGGCGGCGCCGGGCGTCGAGGTGCGGCCGATCGTGACGCTCGACGGCGAGCACGAGGTCAACGAGGTGTTCCTCACCGACGTGCGGGTGCCGGTCGCGAATCTCGTCGGCGAGGAGAATCGCGGCTGGACCTACGCGAAATACCTGCTCACCTACGAGCGCACCAACATCGCGGGGATCGGCTTTTCGGTCGCGGCGCTCGAACGGCTGCGCGCGGTCGCGGCGAAGGTGACGAAGCACGGCCGGCCGCTCGCGGACGATCCGCTGTTCGCGGCGCGGCTCGCGCGCGTCGAGATCGAACTGGACAACATGAAGACCACCAACCTGCGCGTGCTCGCGGCGGTGGCGGGCGGCGGCGCGCCGGGCGCGGAAAGCTCGATGCTGAAGATCCGCGGCACGGAGATCCGTCAGGAACTCGCCGCGCTGCTGCGACGCGCGATGGGACCGTACGCGCAACCCTTCATCGACGACGCGCTCGACGCCGGCCACGCGGAGGCGCCGGTCGGCCCGGCCGAGGCGGCCAGCGCGGCGACGCAGTACTTCAACCAGCGCAAGCTGTCGATCTTCGGCGGCTCGAATGAAATCCAGAAGAACATCATCGCGAAGATGATGCTGGGCCTGTAAGGAGCGGCGATGGACTTTCGACATACCGACGACCGCCGGATGCTGGCGGATACGCTCGAGCGCTTCATCGGCGAGCAGTACGGGTTTGCCGCGCGTGACCGGATCGCGCGCTCCGACGCGGGCTACAGCGCCGAGCTGTGGCGGCGCTTCGCGGAACTGGGGGCGGTGGGCGCGCTGTTCGAGGAAGCCGACGGCGGCTTCGGCGGCGCGGGTTTCGACATCGCGGTGGTGTTCGAGGCGCTGGGGCGCGGGCTCGTGGTCGAGCCGTTCCTCGGCGCGCTGCTCGCGGGGCGCGCGCTCGCGGCGACGGGCGAGGCGCGGCACCGCGCGCGCGTCGCGGCGCTGATCGACGGCGCGGCGACCGCCGCGTTCGCGCATGCCGAGCCGGGCACGCACTACGAGCCGTTCCTGGTGCGCGCGCGCGCCGAGCGGCACGGCGCGCAGTGGCGGCTGAACGGCGCGAAGGCGGTGGTCGACCACGGCGGGCAGGCGGATTGCTTCGTGGTGTCCGCGCGCACGGACGGCCGCGACGACGACGAGGCGGGCCTCGCGTTGTTCGTCGTGTCGAGCGGCGCCCCGGGCCTCGCGATACGCGACTACCCGAAGATCGACGGCGGCCGAGCGGCGGAGCTGCGCCTCGACGGCGTGCTGCTCGACGACGATGCGCGGCTCGGCCCGGCGGGCAACGCCGCCGCGCTGCTCGAACGGACGCTCGGCCTCGGCGTGCTCGCGCTGTGCGCGGAGGCGCTGGGCGCGATGGAGGTCGCGAAGGCGCATACGCTCGAGCACCTGCGCACGCGCCGCCAGTTCGGCGTGCCGATCGGCAGCTTCCAGGCCTTGCAGCACCGCATGGCCGACCTGGCGCTGGAAATCGAGCAGGCGCGTTCCGCCGTCATCAACGCGGCCGCGCGGCTCGGCGCGGACCGGCTTGCGCGCGAACGCGCGCTCGCGGCGGCGAAATACAGCATCGGCCGGATCGGCGCGCGGGTTGCGGAGGAGGCGATCCAGCTGCACGGCGGGATCGGCATGACCCGGGAACTGCCGCTGTCGCACTATGCGAAGCGGCTCGTGATGATCGATCACCAGCTCGGCGACGAGGACCATCACCTCGCGCGCTATATCGCGCTGTCCCGCTCTGCGGATGCGCGGACGGGAGCCGGCGATGGGCGCTGAGGGCGCGGCCGCGCTGCCGCTCGCGGGCGTGCGCGTGCTCGATTTCTCGCGGGTGCTCGCGGGGCCGTGGAGCGCGATGGTGCTCGCGGATCTCGGCGCGGAAGTGATCAAGGTCGAGCATCCCGGGCGCGGCGACGATACGCGCGACTGGGGCCTGCGCATCGGCGAGACCGAGACCGCGTACTTCAACAGCGTGAACCGCAGCAAGCGCTCGGTCTGCCTCGACCTCGGTGGCGAGGCGGGCCGGCGGCTCGCGCACGCGCTCGTGCGGCAGAGCGACGTGGTGATCCATAACTTCAAGGCGGGCGGCGCGGAAAAGCTCGGGCTCGGCTACGACACGCTCAACGCGTTGAACCCGCGCCTGATCCATTGCGCGATTTCGGGCTATGACCGCGCGGGGCCGGAGGCGACGCGCCCGGGCTACGACCTGGTCGTGCAAGGCGAGGCGGGGCTGATGGCGCTCAATGGCGAGGCGGAGCAGCCGCCGCTCAAGTTCGGCGTCGCGGCGGTCGACCTGTTCACCGGCATGTACGCGGCGCAGGCGATCCTCGCCGCGCTGTACGAGCGCCATGCGAGCGGGCGCGGGCGCCGCATCGAGATGGCGCTGTTCGATTGCGGGCTGATGATCACGTCGTACTACGGGCTCGAGGCGCTGCTGCTCGAACGCGATCCGCCGCGCTACGGCAACGCGCATCCGTCGATCGTGCCGTATGGCGTGTTCGACGCCGCTGACGGGCCACTCGTGATCACGGTCGGCAACAACGCGCAGTTCGCGCGCTTTTGCGCGGCGATCGAGCGCGCGGATCTCGCCGCGGACCCGCGCTTCGGCACCAACCTCGGCCGCTCCGAGCATCGCGCCGCGCTGCTGCCGGAGATTCGCGCGGCGCTCGCGCGGCGTCGTCGCGCGGATTTGCTGGCCGCGCTGGCCGAGGGCGGTATTCCCTGCGGCGAAGTGCTCGGCCTGCACGAGGCGCTGACCTCGCCGCGCGCGCGGGCGGCGGGGCTCGTGACCCGGCAGCCGCATCCGGTCGCGGGGGAGGTCGACGTGTTCGCGCCGCCGTACCGCTTCGACGGCGAGCGGCTGCCGGTGCGCGGCGCGCCGCCGGTACTGGGCGAGGCGACCGACGAGGTGTTGCGTACGCTGCTCGGGCTGCCGGAGGTGGAGATCGCGGCGCTGCACGCGGTGGGCGCGATCGGGGCGGGGGGGCCGCCCACGCGATGAGCGATGGAGGGCGGCCGGGCCCGTCGGCGGGTGGCGGTTGTTCACTGCCCGCCGCCCGCCGCCCGCCGTCCACCGTCCACCGTCCACCGTCCACCGTCCACCGTCCGCCGTCCGCCGTCCGCCGTCCGCCGTCCGCCGCCCACCGCCCACCGCCCACCGCCCACCGCCCACCGCCCACCGCCCACCGCCCACCGCCCACCGTCCGGATTGCCGGAATCGAAATTGTCCGAATTTCCGGAAAAATGGACGCGACTGTTTCTCTTGTGATTGAAAAACTCAATAAATTCAAGCCTTTGAGTTACGCAGTCGAGCTGGCATCGAGCTTGCAATGTATTGGACAGGGCCGCCTCGGCCTGACAACTACAGCAAGGAGACATTCGATGACCCGCTCGACCCATTCCCCCCGGACGACCTGAGTCCATCGCTTGTCGCGGCACGGCAGCCGCGCGGGCGGATGGCTCCCCTGACATCCGCCCGCGCGCGTGACGCCGCCCTTCGGCTCACCCATCCCCTTCTCCGTTCTGGAAGCATCGTGAACAAGAAACCGTTCTACAAAGTCCTCTACGTCCAGGTGATCTTCGCGATCATCGTCGGCGTGCTCCTCGGCCATTACTATCCGTCACTCGCGATCGACATGAAGCCGCTCGGCGACGGCTTCATCAAGCTGATCAAGATGGTGATCGGCCCGATCATCTTCTGCACGGTGGTGACCGGCATCGCCGGCATGCAGGACATGAAGAAGGTCGGGCGCGTCGGCGGCAAGGCGCTGCTGTACTTCGAGATCGTCTCGACCTTCGCGCTCGTGCTCGGCCTCGCGGCCACCCACCTGCTGCGCCCGGGCGTCGGCTTCAACATCGATCCGGCGACGCTGAACGGCAAGGAAGTCGCGTCGTACGCGGCCAAGGCGCACGGCCAGTCGACCGTCGATTTCCTGATGCACATCATCCCGAACACGATGGTCGATGCGTTCGCGCAGGGCGAGATCCTGCAGATCCTGCTGATCGCGCTGCTGTTCGGCAGCGTGCTCGCGCATCTCGGCGAGCGCGGCAAGGTGGTCACGGACTTCATCGACGGCGTCACGCGCGTGCTGTTCGGGATCGTGCACATCGTCACCAGGCTCGCGCCGATCGGCGCGTTCGGCGCGATGGCGTTCACCATCGGCAAGTACGGCGTCGGCTCGCTGGTGCCGCTCCTCAAGCTGATCGGCACCTTCTACCTGACCTCGGTGGTGTTCGTGCTGGTCGTGCTCGGTTCGATCGCGCGCTTCACCGGCTTCTCGATCATCCGCTTCGTCGGCTACATCAAGGAAGAACTGTTGATCGTGCTCGGCACCAGCTCGTCCGAGGCCGCGCTGCCGCAGCTGATGGAGAAGCTCGAGAAAGCCGGCTGCTCGCGCTCGGTGGTCGGGCTCGTGGTGCCGACCGGGTATTCGTTCAACCTCGACGGCACCAACATCTACATGACGATGGCCGTGCTGTTCATCGCGCAGGCGACCAACATCGAACTGACCTGGATGCAGCAGCTCACGCTGCTCGCGGTCGCGATGCTGACCTCGAAGGGCGCGAGCGGCGTGACGGGCGCGGGCTTCATCACGCTCGCCGCGACCCTCGCCGTGGTGCCGACCATCCCGCTGTCGGGCATGGTGCTGATCCTCGGCATCGACCGCTTCATGAGCGAGTGCCGCGCGCTGACCAACATCGTCGGCAACGGCGTCGCGACCGTGGTCGTGTCGGCGTGGGAAAAGGAACTCGATCGCGCGAAGCTGCGCGCCGCGCTGCGCGGCGAGGCGGTGGACGCGGGCGAGGCCGCCCGGGTCTGAGCGCACGCGCCGCGCGTCGGCGCTGATCGGCCCGCCGCCCGACGGGGCCGGCCCGCGCGCGGCGGGGGCCGGCCCCGCGTCGTTCGGACGCCCCCCTGTGCCACAATGAGTGCCTCTCATCCCCCGGAAGCCGTGACCGTGAAGCGCCGCCTGTTCGTCCTGTTCACGCTCGCCGTGGCGCTGGCGGCGGCCTGCGCGCTGACCTGGCACGTCACCTGGCAGCGCGGCATCGACGAACTGCGCCGCAACGCGGCCGCGCGCGTCGACCGCACCACCAACGCGCTCAAGAGCACGCTCGACCGCTACGAATCGCTGCCCTACCTGCTCGGCGGTCATCCGTTCGTGCAGGACGTGCTCGCGGAGCCGGGTCAGGCGGGCTACGTCGCGCGCGCGAACCGCTACCTGGAGGACATGAACCGCCACGCGCATGCGACCGCGACTTACATCATCGGCGCGGACGGGCGCTGCGTCGCCGCGAGCAACTGGCGCGAGCCGGACAGCTTCGTCGGCAACGGCTACCAGTTCCGGCCGTATTTCGTCGACGCGGTGGACGGCGGCGTCGGGCGCTTCTTCGGGATCGGCACGATCTCGCGCGATCCCGGCTACTACATCTCGCAGCCGGTCCGGCGCGACGGGCGGATCGTCGGCGTCGCGGTGGTGAAGCTCACGCTCGAATGGTTCCAGGGCGCGGACGCGTCCGAGCCGCTCCTCGTCGCCGACGACCACGGCGTGATCTTCCTGTCCTCGGTGCCGGCCTGGAAATATCACACGATGCAGCCCTTGCCCGCGCCGGTCGCAGCGTCGATCTATGCGACCCGGCAGTACGCGCAGCAGCCCGTCACGCCGCTCGCGATGCGCACCGAGCAGGTGCTCGCGGACGACGCGCGGATCGTGCGGGTCGGCGCCGGGCGGCGCGCGCCGCGCTATCTCGCGACCACGCGGCGGCTCGGCGAGCCCGACTGGCAACTGGTCACGCTCGCGCCCGTCGAGCCGGTCGACCTCGACGCGAGCAACGCGACCGTCGTCACCGGCTTCGGCTTCGTGTCGCTGTGCCTGCTGGGGTTCTACTGGCGGATGCGGCGCGCGCGCGTGCGGGAAATGATCCGCAGCCGCGCGCTGCTGCAGAACGCCTACGCGGAGTTGAACCAGCGGGTCGCGGAGCGCACCGCGGACCTGTCGCAGGCGAACGAGCAGCTGCAGAAGGAGGTCGGCGACCGGATCCGCGCGGAGCAGGAGTTGCGCGCCGCGCACGACGAGCTGATCCAGGCGGGCAAGCTCGCGGCGCTCGGCCAGATGGCGGCCGGCATCACGCACGAGCTGAACCAGCCGCTCGCGGCGCTGCGCAGCTTCTCCGACAACACCCGCGTGCTGCTCGATCGCGGCGACCAGACGGCGGCCCGCGAGAACCTCGCGGCGATCGCGGCGCTCACCGAGCGGATGGGCAAGATCACCAATCAGCTCAAGCTGTTCGTCGGCCGCGCGCGGCCGCGCAGCGAGCGCGCGCCGGTCGCGCGCGCGCTGCGCAACGTGCTGGCGCTGCTCGACGAACGCCTGCGGCCCGTCGACGTCGACGTGACGCTGCGCGATCCGACCCGCGGGCCGGCCGAGGCGGTCCGCTTCGATCTCGCGGCCGATCATCCGGCGCTCGTGGTCCAGTGCGAGGACCTGCGGCTGGAGCAGGTGCTGATCAACCTGCTCGGCAACGCGCTCGACGCGGTGGCGGCGGGCGCCGCGCCGCGCATCGAGATCGCGGTCGAGGTGGGGATCTCGACGGTCGCGATCACGGTGCGCGACAACGGCGCGGGCATCGCGCCGGAGGCGTTGCCGCGCCTGTTCGAACCGTTTTTCACGACGAAGGAGATGGGGCGCGGGCTGGGGCTCGGGCTGGCGATCTCCTCGTCGATCGCGAGCGACGCCGGCGGCTCGCTGACCGCGCGCAATGCGCCGGACGGGGGCGCGGCGTTCGTCTTGACGCTGCGCCGCGTGCGCACGCATCATCCGCACACTTCGGCGGCCGGCGCATGAGCCGAGTCGTCATGCATCAGGTAGACGAAAGATGACGATTTCCCTGCAAGTGATCTATATCGAGGACGACGAGCTGGTGCGGCGAGCGAGCGTGCAGAGCCTGCAGCTCGCGGGCTTCGAGGTCGTGGGCTTCGGTTCGGCCGAGGCGGCCGAGAAAGCGCTCGCGGGCGACGCGGCGGGCGTGGTCGTGTCCGATATCCGGCTGCCCGGCGCGAGCGGGCTCGACCTGCTCGCGCAATGCCACGAACGCATACCCGACGTGCCGGTGATCCTCGTCACCGGGCACGGCGACATCTCGATGGCGGTGCAGGCGATGCGCGACGGCGCCTACGACTTCATCGAAAAGCCGTTCGCCTCGGAACGGCTCGTCGAGACGGTGCGGCGCGCGCTCGAACGCCGCACGCTGGTGCTCGAGAATCACGCGCTGCGGCGCGAACTGGCCGGGCAGGGCGTGGTCGCGCCGCGCATCATCGGCCGCAGCCCGGCGATCGAGCAGGTGCGGCGGCTGATCGCCAATATCGCGCCGACCGATGCGTCGGTGCTGATCAACGGCGACACCGGCGCGGGCAAGGAACTGATCGCGCGCAGCCTGCACGAGCTGTCGCCGCGCCGCGACAAGCCGTTCATCGCGGTGAACTGCGGCGCGCTGCCGGAGCCGATGTTCGAGTCGGAGATGTTCGGCTACGAGCCGGGCGCGTTCACCGGGGCGGCCAAGCGCCGCGTGGGCAAGCTCGAATACGCGTCGGGCGGCACGCTGTTCCTCGACGAGATCGAGAGCATGCCGCTCGCGCTGCAGGTGAAGCTGCTGCGGGTGCTGCAGGACGGTGTGCTGGAGCGGCTCGGCTCGAACCAGCCGATCCGCGTGAACTGCCGGGTGGTCGCGGCCGCGAAGGGCGACATGCGCGAGCATGTCGCGGCGGGCACGTTCCGGCGCGACCTGCTGTACCGGCTCAACGTCGTGACGGTCGCGCTGCCGCCGCTTGCCGAGCGTCGCGAGGACATCGTGCCGCTGTTCGAGCACTTCATGCTCGACGCGGCGGTGCGCTACGGCCGGCCCGCGCCGCTGCTCAGCGACCGGCAGCGCGCGGCGCTGCTGCAGCGCGAATGGCCCGGCAACGTGCGCGAGCTGCGCAACGCGGCGGACCGCTTCGTGCTCGGCGTGACCGAGGGGCTGGATGCGGCGGCGGACGAGGCGGCGCCGGACGACGCGGGCGGCCCGGCGCTGAAGGCGCGCGTGGAGCAGTTCGAGCGCGCGGTGATCGCGCAGGCCTTGGGCGAGGCGGGCGGGGCGGTCGCCGATGCGGCCGACCGGCTGCAGGTCGGCAAGGCGACGCTGTACGAGAAGATGAAGCGCTACGGCCTGTCGGCCAGAGGCGAGACGGAGCGCTGACGCGGGCGGCGGCGCGCCCGCGCGGCGTGCCCGGGTCAGGCGGCGGTGTTCAGCGCCTTTTGCAGCAGCTGGTCGAGTTCCGCGAATTGCGGCGTGCCGACATAGCGCTTGAGGATCTTGCCGTTCTTGTCGATCACGAACGTGGTCGGCGTGAGCTGGACGTTGCCATACTGCTTCGCGACGCTGCCGTCGTCGAGCGCGACCTTGAACGGCAACTGGCGCGTCTGCGCGTAGTTCGCGACGTACATCGGCGGATCGTAGTTCATCGCGACCGCGACGAATTCGAGCCCCTGGCCCTTGAAGCGGTTATAGGTCTCGACCATTTGCGGCATTTCCTGCATGCAGGTCGCGCAGCTCGTCGCCCAGAAATTGACCAGATAGACCTTGCCCTTCAGATCGGACGTGGTGGAGACCTTCTGGCCGGACAGCAGCGTGAAGGTGGCGTCGGGCGCGCTCGACTTGCCCGCGAACGCGAAATAGCCGGCGACGGCGATCGCGACCGCGACGACGGCGAGCGCGACGTAGCGCAGCGGGCCGGCGCGGCGGCCGGCGGGGGAGGGAGCGGAACTCATCGGCTGGGCCTCGGGAGTGCGGGGACAAGGCGCGCGGCGCGCGGGCCGCGGGAACGGCGCTCATTGTACCGTCAATCGGCCGCGCGCATCGCGGCCCGCCGCGCCGCGCGGCAGCGGATAATGCGCGTTTTGCATGATGGTTCGAGACGCATGATTCATTCCGGTTTGTCCCTGGTTCGAGCGACGTGGCGCATGCGCGTCGCGGGGTGGCGGCGCGCGTTCGTCGTGGGGTGCGCGTGCGTGGCCTGCGCGGCCTGCACGCCCGCGTACGACTGGCGCACGCTGCACAGCGATGCCGGCTACAGCGTCGATCTGCCGGCGAAGCCGACCGTGGAGGCGCATCAGGTCGAGATCGGCGGCGTGCCGATGGAGATGCGGATGCAGGCCGCGCACTTGTCGGGCGCGGTGTACGCGGTCGGGACGGTGATGCTGCCGGACGAGCGCGACGCGACCCAGCACGCGGTGCTCGACTACCTGCGGGCCGGGCTCGCGCGCAACCTGGGGGCCGAGCCGGCGGTCAAGCCGGTGCTGGTGCCGCTCGCGGCGGGCGGGCAGACGGCGGGCGTCGAGCTGCGGCTCGACGGCGCGGGCGCGGCGCGCAAGATCGCCGTCGCGCGGCTGGTGGCGCGCGGCCGGCATGTGTATCAGGCGATCGTGATCGCGGATGCCGCGCCGCCCGACGAACAACTCGAGCAGTTCTTCGGATCGCTGAAGCTCGATTGAGGCGGGGTTCGCGCGACGGGTGCGCGGATTGAAGTCGCTTCGCAGGAAAAGCCGCTAATCGCCGGATTTTGCAGGGCTTTTTGAGCTATCCACAATGGATGTGGATAACTTTGTTGACAAGTGCGGCCCGATCGCCGCGAAACCCGGCCGGGAACAGGGCCGACGCGTTTCGGGGTTCACGTCGGTTGATTAAAAAATCAAATTAATCAATGGGTTGCGTGCTTGCTTCGTGAAGCCGCCGCGGATGAGCGTACGCAGGGCTTCATACGCGGAAATGTGCATAAGTCAAGTCTTGACAGCGGATTTTTGTGTCTGACCGGGAGAGAACGCCGGAGACGCCGGGGAGCGCGCAGCCTGTCCGGCGTGCGTTTCGGCGGCCGGCCCGCCGGGGGGGGCGGCTCCATGCCCGGCATGTGCTCACCCGCCCGCCACCACCCGCCGATACCGGATCGCCTCCGCGATCTGCGCGGCATCGGGCGCCGCGCCGCCGGCCAGATCCGCGATCGTGCGCGCGACCTTCAACACCCGGTAATGCGCGCGCGCCGACCACCCGAACCGCTCGCCCGCCTCGCGCAGCAGCAGGTCGCCCGCATGATCGGGCCGGCACAGTTCGTCGGCTTCGCGCCCGCTCAACGCATGGTTGGTCTTGCCCTGTCGCGCGAGCTGCCGCGCCCGCGCCCCGGCCACCCGCTCCGCTACCACCGCGCTCGTCTCGCCCGGTGCGCCCGACCGTTCCGACAGCTCGGCCGGCGTGAGCGCGGGCAGCTCGATCTGGATGTCGATGCGATCGAGCAGCGGACCGGACAGCTTGCGCAGGTAGCGCGCGGCGAGGTCCGGCGTGCAGCGGCAGCGCCCGGCGGGATCGCCGCGCCAGCCGCAGGGGCACGGATTCATCGCGGCGACGAGCTGGCACGCGGCCGGGAACTCGGCCTGCAGCGCGGCGCGCGAGATCGTGATGTGGCCGGCCTCCAGCGGCTCGCGCAGCGTTTCGAGCACGTGCCGGTCGAATTCGGGCAATTCGTCGAGGAACAGCACGCCGAGGTGCGCGAGCGTGATCTCGCCGGGCTGCGGCGGGTTGCGGCCGCCGACGAGCGCCGCCGCGCTCGATGAATGATGGGGCGCGCGAAACGGCCGCCGCCGCCACTGCGCGGGCGAGAAGCCGAGCCGGCTCGACGACAGCAGCGCCGCCGACGCGAGCGCCTCGTCGTCGCTCATCGGCGGCAGGAGGCCCGGCAGCCGCGCGGCGAGCATCGATTTGCCCGCGCCGGGCGGCCCGACCATCAGCAGGTGGTGCCCGCCCGCTGCCGCGACCTCCAGCGCGCGGCGCGCCTCGCGCTGACCGATCACGTCGGCGAGGTCCGGGACCGGCGAGCCCGGCCGCGCGTCGAGACAGGGCGCGGTCGCGGGCGTGAGGCGGCCGTCCGGCGCGCCGGCCAGATGGGCGCACAGCGCCGGCAGGTCGGGCGCGCCGTAAACCGTCACGCCGGGCGCGAGCGCCGCCTCGGCCGCGCTCGCGAGCGGCAGATACAGTTCGGGCGGGCCGGCGGCGGCCCGCGCATCGGGCTCCGCCGCGCCGCGCGCGGTGCCGCAGGCCATCGCGAATGCGCCGCGCATCGGCCGCAGCGCGCCCGTGAGCGACAGCTCGCCCGCGAACTCGCGCCCGTCGAGCACGCCGGGCGGCAGTTGCCCGCTCGCGGCGAGGATGCCGAGCGCGATGGGCAGGTCGAAGCGGCCCGATTCCTTGGGCAGGTCGGCGGGCGCGAGATTGACGGTGATGCGGCGCACCGGGAAGTCGAAGCCGCAGTTCTGCAGCGCGGCGCGTACGCGCTCGCGGCTTTCGCGGACTTCGAGGTCGGGCAGGCCGACGATCGAGAACGCCGGCAGGCCGTTGGCCAGATGGATTTCGACGGTGACGTCCGGCGCGCGGCCGGCGGCCGGGGCGCGACTGCGCACGACGGCGAGCGACATGGCGGGCACTCCTCGCTGGGCGAAGCGCGGCGGGCCGCGCTTCGTTCAAGGTGGGCGATTTCGCTGCGCGCTTGCCGGCGAGGCGCGAACTGGGACGGAAAACCGGGCCGCGAGAGCGGCGGTGAGCGGCGGACGCCGGCCGGGCCGGCGTCCGCGCGAGGTCAGGATTGGGCGTCGGCCAGCTTCTGCTCGAGTTCCGCGACGCGTTTTTCCAGCTCCTCGAGCCGGACGCGGGTGCGTGCGAGCACCTGCGTCTGCGTGTCGAACTCCTCGCGGGTGACGAGATCGAGCTTCGAGAAGCCTTGCGCGAGCATGGCCTTCACGTTGCGCTCGACATCCCTGGCCGGCGAGTTTTTCAGCAGATCGCCGACCCGCGCCTGCAGGTCGTTGAAAACGTCGCTGGGTTGCTTCATGGTGTTTCCCCTTCTTTGCACATTATTTGTGCATGTGCCGTTACGTTCGTGCCCGGAAGGCGCGCATGACCGGAATTGGTGCGCGGGCCGGGCCCGTTTTCCGGGCATGGCGGCCGCCTGATCGGGGCCCTCATGCCTTGGACGTGCGTGAACTCTAGCAATGATCCTTTTGCTGCGCCAGCGAACTGGCCGAGCGTTGGCCGTTCGGCCCAGGCTGCGCGCGCCTGAGCGCCGCCTCGCTGCACCGCGGAAATCTTGCTGAAAGCCTGTTGAGCGCCGTGCGGCGCGACATGGCATGCGAGTTGCTCAGGGTGTCCCGTCACACAGGCAAGCGGGTTGACGGGACAACACAGCGAGAGGATTTCATGAAACTGATTACCGCCATCATCAAGCCGTTCAAGCTCGATGAGACGCGCGAGGCCCTGTCGGCCCTCGGCGTCTCGGGCATCACGGTCACCGAGGTCAAGGGCTTCGGCCGCCAGAAGGGGCACACCGAGCTGTATCGGGGGGCGGAATACGTGGTCGATTTCCTGCCCAAGATGAAGATCGAGGCCGCGGTGTCGGACGATCTCGTCGAACAGGCGGTGGAAGCGATCGAGCGGGCCGCGCGCACCGGCAAGATCGGCGACGGCAAGATCTTCGTCACGCCGATCGAGCAGGTGGTCCGGATCCGCACCGGGGAGACGGGCGCGGACGCCCTGTAATACACGACACAAGACGAGCGATAAGAGGAAACCCAAGATGCGCAACTTCCTGATGTCCCTGCTGATGGCCGGCTCGCTGATTGCGGGCGGCGTGGGCACGGCACTGGCCGACGACGCCGCGTCGGCGGCCGCGGCTTCCGCCGCGACGGCCTCCGACACCTGTCTCTTCTCCACATCTGACGCTGCCGACGATCGGCGG